>PXAS01000119.1 GCA_003565815.1 PVC group bacterium | reverse complement strand
TCGGCGCGCAAATGATAACCCTGTTCCGTCCATCCCCGCCAATGAAATGGCGTCCACCTCCGCATGGAGGCCGCATGTCGTTTTTCAGCGGCGGAATCTTCCCGGTCCCGGGCCCTGTCCAAACGAAGTTCCGCCCAACTCCCCATGGCCAAAACAAAAAACCCCACGGCCATCAACGGGGCAACCATCATGGTCGCCCAGACCATGACCCGCCCCGCTTTCGGAGGAATCGCGGAGGCTTTCCACACTCCCATGTGAAGTCCGTGACCATACAGGGCGCCCATGACCAGCACCAAGGTGGTCATGTTCCCATTGATATGGGCGTTGAAGTCAAATGCCGAATGAACCGCCGTGGCCGCGAATACCCCCAGCATGGTTACGGGAATCATGACCAATGACGAACTTTCCTGACGGAAAATGGCCCGGCAAAGCAACCAAGTGACCGAAACCAATCCGAAGACGACGATCGCCAGGCCCAGCCATCCGTAGTCCGCAATCACATGCAAATATTCGTTGTGCGCATGACGCAACATCACGCTGGGTCGATCAAAATGAAAGCGGAACTGTTCGAAGCGATGTCGGAACAAGCCCGGTCCCACGCCCCAGAGCCCTTCCTCCTGAATCATACGCCAAGTATCCGGCCACAGCCTTGTCATGCGCACATCGCCCCGAACCGCGTGTTCCACCCGGGTTTTGAACATGGCGGAAAAAGTCCAAAGGGCAAAAAAGGCCAGCGCTGAAAGCAAACTGAAAACGCCGGTGGTAATGCCCACGACCAGCGGTCCCTTTTTCAACGCTTTCATAAAGGCAATCACGGCCAGCCCCGCCATCAACCCGAGCCATCCGGCGCGGGACCCGGTCAGAAAAATGGCCGGCAATGCCAACAATGCCGTATATCCGGCCATGAATTTCAATCCAAAGCCCAGCTTGGGGGTCAGGAGCAACCCCACGGCCAGAAGAATGCCGATTTGCAGGAGTTGGGCATAGTGGTTGGGACAAATGAAGGTGCCGCTGGCCCGACTGCCATATTGCGCGGGGCGAGGCTGCCCCAGCACTTCGTTCACCCCCTGCAAATGCAGGGACAATGCGTACAGGGCTTGAATGGAAATGGCGATCAAAAACACTTGGACCACCCACTTCCACAGTTTCCGACGGTTACACAGATCCGCGAAAGTGATGTAAAACAGGAGCACCGCCGCCATTTGCAGGACCTCCGTCCAAGCCTGATACGGAATGACGGGCGCGAAAATGGCACGGACCAGCGCATAGCACAACAACAGAAACCATGCCAAGGTGCCGGGAGGCGGGGAAAGCATCAAAGGCATTCCCGATTTCAAGGCCACGATTTGACAGGAAAAGACCACCAACAGCCCCAGCACGAACGGAATCCCGGAAGCCCAGAAAACCGTGCCCCCGAAAAGAAACGCCATGCCGATGGCCGACAGGGACAACAACAGAACCGCGAACGTATCAAACACGGGCGAACCCGATGTGGGGGAAATCACATCCGCACTTCGTCTACGCCGACTGGATCGATTGCCCCCCATAACGCCGCCGTTAAAAACCTCTTCGGTCCACGGTGATCACATCCCCCGAGCGCAATTCCACATCCAAATTGGGATCATTGGTGATGTCCCGGAAATGAATCGTGGTCCGCTCGTTGTCCCGCAGGAGCGTCAAACGACCATCGTTGCGGGCCCATTCGGTGAAATTGCCGGCGGCAACAATGGCCTGGCTCAAGGTCACCCGGCCCACCAAGGGGTAGCGTCCCGGCTGGCGAATCTCTCCGCCAATGAAATAAAAGCGATTGGGCACTTGCACGGTCACGTAAATCTCACGGTAGATTTGCTGCCGGTCGGTGTACTCGGCTTCAATTTCCCGGGCCAATTCCGTCGGGGTCCGCCCGGCGGCGCGCACGCTGCCAATGTATCTGAGCTTGATGAACCCCCGCTCGTCAATATTCGCCTCCACGCGGTCATCCGTGGTCGTCCCGGACAAGATGACAATGATGGGCTCCCCGGCAATGAGGCGATGAGGGGCCATGGCATCCGCTTCCGCGGCCGCAAGCGGTTGCGCGAGCGGAGGCGGCGGCTCCGTGCCGATCCCGCCCGCCACGTCGGGGGCGGAAGGAGGAAGGGCGGCGGGTTCATCGCTTTGCCCGAAAACCCTGGAGAAGAATCCCCGTCGGGGGGCCTCGTCGGCGGTCTCGTCGCCGAGTTCGGCATCGGCAACGGCGGCTTCCGGCTGTTCGGATACCATCAACGCATCGTATTCCAACTCATTCCGGCGCCCCTCCTGAAGGGCCTGACAACCGGTGAGCAACAACTGCAGGGCAAAGAAAAACAGAAAGATCGATGGGAAATGCTTTTTCATTAGAAACGTTCTTGAGCGGGTCCACTTTGTTCATCGGCGGAAATGTCTTCGTCGGCGGTCCCGGCATAATGGGAATAATACGAGCTGTAGTAATAGTAGGAATCATCCCGAAGAATGTTGATGTTGTTCAACACAACGCCGACCAGGTTGCCGCCCACATTTTCGATGAGGCGTTTGGCTCTGGAGGACATCTGCCGGGGATACTTCCGATATTGCACCACCAAAAGCACGCCGTCCACTTCGCTGGCCAAAATGGAGGAATCACTGACCCCCATGATGGGCGGCGAATCAAAGAACACATAATCATATCGTGCCTTCAGATTCTTGATGAGGTCGCGAATGCGCTGTGTATCCAGCAATCCAACCGAAGTGCGGGGCAGTCTGCCGCTGGGCAGAAAATGCAGGTTCGGCAAGTTCGTGGTCTTGATGGCATCCTCAACAGGCATGTCGCGCAACAACACGTTGGTCAATCCCGTACTGTTGGAGATTCCCAGGATCGTGTGCTGAACCGGTCGCCGCATGTCCGAATCCACCACCAGGACCCGGTCGCCCATGGACGCACACACGTAAGCCAGGTTGAAGAGTGTCGTCGATTTCCCTTCTCCGACCCCTCCCGAGCAAACGGCAAAGGCGCCTCCGGTGTGTCCTTTGTTGGCAAACTGCAAATTGGTCCGCAACACGCGATAAGACTCCGCGTGGGGGCTTTCGGGCCCTTCCTGGTTCAGCGGCTTCACCTTTTGGGGGATCACGCCGATCACCGGGGAATTCAAATGGCGTTCCACGTCATCCACCGTCTTCACGGAGGTGTCGAGGTATTCAATGAAGAAGGCCAAGCCCACGCCAAACACGCTGCCCACAAACACGGACAAGGCCATGTTCAATACCCAGCGGGGGCTGAAAGGTCTTTCGGGCGGCTTCGCGGGCTCAAAAACCTCCACGGGATTCCGCGGCAGGCTGATGTCCACCCCTTCCTGGGCCACCCGGGCATTCAACGCCCCGTGAATGGCGCGTTTTTCCCGCAAACGCCGTTCCGCGCGTTCAAATGGGAGCACTTTCATGGACTGGGCGTCGCGCTCGGCCTGTTCCACAAGGCCCAACTCCGTCTGCAAGGCTTCCACCTTGCTGCGCGAGACCACATAATCGCTCCGCAAACCGGCTTTAATGCCATTAATCGCAGCCTCCATGCGATCCCGGGTCTCCTCCAGCCCCGCCCGAACCCGACGTACATCGGGATGATTGGGGCCCAGATTTTCCAACAACATGCGCAATTGGATCTCAGCGTCAATCACTTGACCACGCAAAACTTCCAGGCTTCGATCCGGCACGCTCATGAGCAGGGCGTTGACCAAGCCCTCTCCCTCCAAGTGCTCCAACTCGTTCAGACGCGCCTCGCGAGTCAACATATCCACCCGAAAGGCCATCAAATCGGCTTGGAGTTGGCGAACCCGTTCCGTTTCCGCGGTAATTCTCGTGCCCATCATGCCGATGGCGGTCAACCCGAGTTCATCGCGAACCCGTTCCAATTCGTCCTCGGCTTCCTCCACCTCCCGGCCTTTTTCCGCCAGCGCTTCTTCCAAGGCGGCGATTCCGCGGCGAACGTCCCTGACCTTGGAGGTGATGCGATGCTGGCGGTAGGATTCGGCGATTTGGTTGGCCAAAAACGCGGCTTCATTGGGATCATCCGCCACCACGGTGATATCGATGTTGCTGGTATTGCGTTGTTGTTGGACGCGAACCCGGCGTTTCAACATTTCGATGACGGTTTCCCGGGGAAGATCCACATTGTCCTGGGTATATTTTTGCCCCCAGATTCGCGTGAGATTGGCCACGTCCACGACGTCGCCGAGAATTAAATCCGATTGCAGAATTTCCAGTTCCGTCAACAGGAAATAGGGATTGTATTGCTGCCCCATGGCTTGATTTCCCATAAAAGATTGCACGGTGGGAGAATCCTGTTGGACCCGGATTCGGGTGGTGGCCATATATCGTTCCGGCATCAACGTGGTGACAAAACCACCGACAAGCACGACGAGGACGATCACCGCAAGGATGATCTCCTTCCGGGAGCGGACAACCCGCCAATAATCCAGGAAATGTAAGTTGGTGGAATCCGTTTGATTGTTATTTTGATCCATAGGTCCTCAAGTGTGTCCTCAGTGCATATGCCTGTGAAAGAAAATGGCGTACCCGTGAACCACCGGTACGCCAGTAAGAACGCGCCGTAACATGAAGGCGCGAAGGTGGAATGTCAAGCTTACTGAAAACTGTATTTCCAGGCAATGGAGACACGATTCCGTTCAAAATCGTCATCCGGTCTCACATCGGAATCCAGCTCGGTGTATTGGTAAGCGGCCTCGATGGAGTTCTTGACATTCAAACGATGCGTCAAACGCGTGCTGAAGCGGACCACGTTTTCATCCCCATCGGTGTGAAGATCGGGATCGAACGCACTGGTGGCATCGTCACGATCGAAAGAGCCTTGGGAAAAAGAGCCCGAGACATACAGTGTCGTGGCCGGGGAAAGCGTTTGCGCCAGCGTGGTGTAAACACGGGTCCGTTCCTGTTGCGCGAAGCGGTTCAGGGGGGACTGGTCTTTGGAGAAGCCCGCGCCCACGGTCAGACGGGTATTCACCGCGGGCAGAAACACGACGCTACCATCCACATAGGGACTGTCGGAAGTTTGCTCGGCGGCATTGTCCGCGTCGCGATATTCATAACCAAAACGCAAATCACCCTGCAAGGTGGGCGAAAAGATCTTGCTGAGCGTGGCGCCCACCTGGATGGCTTCCAAGTCGCGAAGATCGTTTTCATAGCTCAATTCCTGATATCGGAACTCAATGCCGCCGCTCGTATTGGGCGCAAGTTGCTGAATCACATTCAACCCGGCGACAAATTGGTCGTAATCCGCAATGTCCGCAACCGCACTGTCGTCGTAACGCATCACGGCGTATCGCCCATCCACGCGCACCGTCGTTTTTTCGGGAACGACCTGGGTATCATAAGACAAGTTGAGAGAGTTGTACAGGAAGTCATTGCGACGGCGGACGGTCACATCCTCTTCCACCAATTCCGGTTCTTCGGCCGCCCGCAAGGTATTACGGACCTGCAGTCGGCTCAAGGGGGAAAATTGATGGCTGAGCGTGAAGTCAAGCTGATGATTGATATCGGTACTGTCGCCGGGACGATCATCATACCAAATGAAGGAAGGCGCATATCGCAAACCCCAATACGTGGCGTTTTGCTCACGATCCAATAGGAATTCGATTTGATTTTGGATCTTGAAACTGTCTTGTTTTCCGGTTTCGGACCCTTTCCCGCTCGTGAACACGTTGTCATCATATTCAAGACGCAGTGTGTTGGTAATTTCCACGGGAAGTCGGTTGGGCTGGGCCAGCGCCAATGATCCACATGCGATTGTAAGGAGGGTGAGTTGAGCGATCTTCGTTTTCATGAGGCGGTATGGGTCCTTTCCAATTCAGGAATCAGTTTTGAGATAAATCAGTGCGTTTCGTGGACAACAATCCCTCAGCTGGGTTCGCTGGGGGTGGTGTCGGAAACCGTTTCCGGGGGAGCGGGAGAGAGACGACGCCCGGCGCCGGGGGGGGGGACGACGGCATCCAGGGCCGCGGTCACCACGGCTTCGCTGGTGGGAATGAACGCACCGAAGGGCGCGCCACCGGCGGTTCCGCCAACTTCACCGCCTTGGCCACGACTGCGCAAGGGATCGGAGGAGGCATCGCTTTCGGCCAAGCCACTGCCGCCGCGTTCGCGATCACCACGGATCGTATTCAATGCGGCACTGAGGCTGCTGAGATCCACGTTGTGATCCCTGACAAGATAATCGCGATAGGCCGTGGTCTCGGGATTTTCGCGTTCTTCTTCGGGAATTTCGCCAATGGCACCCAGTGCCAGAACCAAAATGCGGGCAAGATCATGCTCCATCATCGGGGCATCCGCATCCCATCCGCCAAAGGGCGTAATGCGGTTTTCCGTGAGAACCTTGATCGCTTGATGCTCGGCAAGCGGGTGGCTTGCTTCGATATTGTAGGTCAAACGCTGTGCGATCAGCAATGCGGCTTCTCCCTGGGTGAGAGTGGTTTCCGCATGGTCATCCTGAGCATGGGACTGTGTGCCGATCATCAGGCAAAGACCTGCAATCGCAAGGATGAAATGTTTGGCTTGGGTCTTCATAACGTGATCTCCATTTGCATGTATCTAGGGATTAGTTCAACAATCTTTTCACATCATAGCTTCACTCACACACAAATGTCAAGGGAAGTTACTGTGAATTTTGAAAAAAATGTTTTGCCTTCAGGAGGGTTTTCGACACATAGGCCCTCTATGAATACCCTGTCTCTCTCCTTGAATCCCGAAGAACAAAAGCGCCTGGCCGCTCACCTCCGTGATAACGGCTTCACCCCGGCCACCGTGGCCCATGCCCGCATTGCCGGAAAAAAAGAGGGTCTCAACATTGTGCTCTATCTGAGCGGCAAGTTGGTCGTGCAGGGCAAAAGAACCCGGGAATGGGTTGAATTTGCCTTGGAACCTGAAATCCTGCAACGTTTGTTGTCACCCGCGGGCGATGCCCCGGGTGCCTCCGACGACTCAGCATCCGAGCAGTCCGTGCCCCGAATCGGCATTGACGAGAGCGGGAAGGGCGATTTTTTCGGCCCGCTGGTCATTGCCGGATATTATCTGACCCCCGGACTGCTGCCGCTGCTGCAAAAATTGGGGGTGCGGGACAGCAAACAAATTTCTTCCGACGAGAAAATGATCCAAGTGGCCGCGACGCTGCGCGAAAAAGCCCCGGGACACGTGGAAGTGCTTCGTCTTGGGCCGGAAACCTACAACGATCTGGTGAAACGCATGGGCTCCGTCAACCGCGTGCTCGCCTGGGGACACGCCACGGTGCTTGAAAACCTGCTTACCCGCCATCCGCAGGTGAAACGGGCGGTGGCGGACCAGTTTGGTCCGGAGCACCAAATCCAACGGGCGCTGAAAACCCGCGGGAAAGCCATCGAACTCATTCAACGCCATCGGGCGGAATCCGATCCCGCGGTCGCGGCGGCCTCGATTTTGGCCCGGGCCGATTTTGTCACCGGACTGCGGGAACTGGGCGAGGAGGTCTCCGCGACTTTGCCCAAGGGTGCCACCCACGTTCGCGGACCGGCGGAGACGCTCGTCAATGCCCAAGGACCCGAGGTGCTCCGCAAAGTGGCCAAAACCCATTTCCGCACCACCCGGCAGGTCTTGGAAGCCTGTGGCCATCCGGCCGACCTGCTGGGCACGCCGGAACCCAAAAAATGGGTGAAAAGGTCCTAAAGCAAAAGCCCCTCGGCAACACTTTCTTCGGCATCTTCCCCCGCCAAGCGCCGCACAAGCCGCAAGGCGAAGGCCATGGCCGTGCCGGGCCCCTGACTGGTGATCAGTTCGCCGTCCTCCACCACCGGATCGGCGGACCAACCCTTGCTTTCGATGCGGTCACGCAACCCCGGAAAAGACGTGAAGGTTTTTCCCGCCAGCAACCCGTGGGCATCCAGCACCAGGGGGGCCGCGCAAATCGCACCCAGAAGGCGGCCGGGCGTGGCCGCATAATACAGAACCAGATCCCGCACGCGCACATCCGCCAACAAGGCTTCCGTGCCCGGCAAGCCGCCCGGCAGGACCAGCAGATCGAAATCCTTGGCGGTCTCCAAAGCGTCCAGCGGCAAGTCCGGTTCGATTTTCACCCCGCGGGAGGCGGTCAACACGCCGGATTCCAGTCCCGCGCCCACCACCTCAATCCCGCCTCTGCGCAAGACGTCCATGAGAATGACCGCTTCCATTTCTTCACATCCGGGGGCTAACAATACCAATGCTTTCATGGTCTTGAATCTATGGGAGGTTCCTGACGAAATCAAAGAAAAATTTCACGGATTCCGGAGAGGGCCTTCCCCGTCGGCCCGAAACGCCAAGGCCGCCGAATTGAGGCAGTAGCGCAGACCCGTGGGCTCGGGTCCGTCTTTGAACACGTGCCCCAAATGCCCTTTGCAGCGGGCGCAATGCACTTCCGTGCGCACCATGAAGAAGGAACGGTCGGTTTGCGTGCCCACGACTTCATCCGAGAGCGGACGAGTGAAGCTCGGCCATCCGGTGCCGCTGTCAAATTTGTCCGCGGAAGAGAACAAATCAACCTGACAACCGCCGCATTGATAAATGCCGTCCTTTTTTTGATCCCAGTATTTGCCGGAATAGGCACGCTCGGTGCCGTGCTCGCGCAAGATGCGATAGGCCTCGGGCGAAAGCCGGGCCCGCCACTCCGCGTCCGTGAGCTGAAACGCCGCTTCTTCGGCTTCCGCAGCCGTCTCCGAGGCGTTTTCATCCGCCGCGCCAGGATCCCGGGTGGCCCAAACGGCGGTTTGCCATACCAACAAAACGGCGAACACAATCAGGAAAAATGTTTTCATGACAAAGTATATGGCCAATCCGTCCGCACGCAAACGATTGTCGATTCCGATTGTCTTTTTTCAAAACTCGCGTAGAGGCATGCCCCCCCCTTTTTTCAGCCATTCCCGGCCCCCATCCCCTTTCCGGAGCTTTTTGTGACCTCTCCCGCCATTCGTAATATCGGTATCATCGCCCACGTCGACCACGGCAAAACCACGCTTGTGGACGGCATGCTGCGCCAAGGCGGCGCCTTTCGCGCCCATCAGGCCGTGGCAGAACGCGCCATGGACTCCATGGACCTCGAACGTGAAAAAGGCATCACCATCCGTTCCAAAAACGCAAGCGTTCATTGGAAGGACACCGTCATCAACATTGTCGACACCCCCGGGCACGCCGACTTCGGCGGCGAAGTGGAGCGCATCCTGAAGATGGTTGACGGCGTGATTCTGCTCGTTGACGCCACCGACGGCCCCCAGGCCCAAACCCGTTTTGTGCTCCGCAAGGCGCTGGAGCAAAACCTGCACCTGATTGTGGTGGTCAACAAAATCGACCGCGACACCGCCGACGCCCACCGCGTTCACGACTTGGTCCTGGAACTGCTCTTGGAACTTGAAGCCACCGAAGAGCAGTTTCATTGCCCCTTTTTGTATGGCAGCGCCCTCAACGGCTACGTGGTTCGGGACCCCGAAGACGAACCCGGCGATCTCGCGCCCCTCTTCGACACCATCGTCGAAAAGGTTCCGCCCCCCGAAGTGATCCTCGACGCCCCCTTCCGCATGCTGGTCAGCAACCTCGACTGGAATTCATACGTGGGACGCATCGCCATCGGCCGCATTCGCGAAGGCAGCATCAAACTCGGCCAAACCATCCGCCGCATCCCCCACAAAGACGCCCCCGTGAACGGCAAAGCCATGAAACTCTACGGCTTCAGCGGCATGGGCATGGTGGAAGTCGAAACCGCCTCCGCCGGGGACATCGTCGGCATCGCCGGTTTCGAAGACGTCTACATTGGCGAAACCATTTGTGAGAATGATGCACAGGAAGCACTGCCCTTCACCGCCATCGACCCTCCCACCCTGCAGATGCAGTTTTCCGTCAACGACGGGCCCTTCGCGGGCAAAGAAGGCAAATTCCTCACCTCCCGCCATTTGCGCGAACGTTTGATTCGCGAGACGTACACCAACGTATCCCTCGCGGTTCAGGAAACCGAATCCGGCAACACCTTTCTGGTTCAGGCCCGCGGCGAGCTGCAAATCGCGGTGCTCATGGAAACCATGCGCCGCGAAGGCTACGAAATGCTCGTGGCCAGTCCCGAAGTCATCATCAGTCTGGACGACGAGGGCAAAAAACAGGAGCCCTTCGAGGATCTCTGGATGGACATTCCCGGCGAAACGCTCGGCGACGTCATGCAGGCCCTCGCCGCCCGTCGCGGGGAGATCACCCACATGGAGCACGAACACAACAGCTCCCGGGTGTTGCTCCAGGCGGTGGTGCCCACCCGCGGACTCATCGGCCTCGACGGCTACCTCACCAACCTCACCAGCGGCGAAGGGGTGATGAGCCACAGCTTCAAACATTACGCGCCCATGGCCGGCTCCATCCCCTCCCGGGCCACCGGCGCATTGGTTTGCAGCGATCAGGGCACCTCCACCGCCTACGCCCTCGACACCATCCAGGAGCGTGGACGCCTTTTCATCGGCGCGGGCGTCGAAGTCTACACCGGCATGGTCATCGGCGAAAACAGCCGCCCCGGTGACATGCCCGTCAACCCCTGCCGCCTCAAGCAAATGACCAACGTCCGCGCCTCCGGCACCGACAAGGCCATCATGCTCGAACCCCCGGTGGACATGAATCTGGAGCGCGCCCTGGAATTCATTTCCGACGACGAATACGTCGAGGCCACCCCCAAATCCATCCGCATCCGCAAAAAAATCCTCGATCCGAACATGCGCAAGCGCGCCCGCAAGGCCATGGACGGGTAGCCCTTGCGAATTTGCGATCCTCATCGTACGGGTTCCGCATGTACGACATCGGAAAAAAAGAACTGATGGCCATCGAAATCGTGCTTCATCGCGGGTGCTTTTTCCGCTACGGCGGCAAGGGATCGATGCCGTGATTCCGAAAATTGCTGATGCGATAAATTGCGGATGAAATCTGCCTCAGGACGATTGATCTTCCGATCGGGAACGTGAGACTTGTGTGAGCATTTCGGGCTTTTGATTTGACGCTGGCCCTTTCTTATGGTGATGATGGCACATCACCCCGCCGACGTGGCGGGAGAATTTTTGTGTAATCCCTTGTGAGAGTGAGAGAGCTTATGGCGCAATATGACATAGACGAAATCATGGTGACCCTGCCCCACAGGTATCCGTTTTTGTTGGTGGACCGCATTCTGGAAACGGATGGGGACATCCACATCGTGGGCATGAAAAACGTGTCTGCGAACGAACCCTATTTCCAAGGGCATTTTCCGAACAATCCGGTCATGCCGGGGGTATTGCAATTGGAAGCCATGGCCCAGGTCGCGGGGATTCTGCTGAACAAACGCAACGAACGCGAAGGGCAAATCGCGTATTTCAGCTCCATTGACAATGCCCGCTTCCGGAAAGTCGTCCGGCCCGGCGACACGCTGATCATGGAAATCGAACTGTTGAAAGTGCGCCTGAATCTCGCGAAGGTCCACGCCACCGCCAAAGTGAACGGTGAAACGGTTTCCGAAGGCGATTTGATGTTTCACATTGAACGCAACTGAAAATCCCCCCACGCAAAGATTGTTTTATGGCCCAAATTGATTCCCGTGCAGTTGTCGATCCCGCCGCCCGTCTCGCGGAAGACGTGGTGGTGGGTCCGTTTTGCGTGATTGGTCCCGAGGTGGAAATCGGCGCCGGCACGGTGCTGAAATCCCACGTGAACGTCGATGGTCGCACGAAAATCGGGGCAAGATGCACGGTTTGGCCGTTTGCCTCGATTGGCACCCAAACCCAGGATTTGAAATATCGCGGCGGGTCCCCGGGGGTTTCCATCGGCGATGACACCACCTTGCGGGAGTACGTGACCGTGAACGCGGCCACGGATGACGGCGATGACACCATCGTGGGCAACAAATGCCATATCATGGCCTACTGTCACGTCGCCCACGACTGCGTGCTTGGCGACGAAGTGATCATGGCCAACGCCGCCACCCTGGCCGGACACGTGATCGTGGAGAACCAGGCCATCATTGGCGGCTTGGTGGGCGTACACCAATTCGTACGGGTTGGACGGCTGAGCATTACCGGCGGCTGCGCGAAAATCGTGCAGGACGTGCCCCCCTTTATGACCGCGGACGGCAATCCCCTTGCCATTCGCGGGATTAATAAAATTGGATTGGAACGACGGGGAATCTCTCCGGAAACCATCCGCGCCCTCAAAGAAGCCTACCGTCTGTTGTATCGCCGCAAACTCGGCGTAAAAGACATGGTCGAAGAAATGAGGGCGTCCCTGCCGGATGCCCCGGAAATCAATCACTTGGAAACTTTCCTTACCTCCTCGGAGCGTGGTGTCACACGATGAATACAACTACATGGTCCCGTCTCGTTCTTTTGCTGGCTTTGTTGCCGCTCACCCCCCGCCCGGGTGCCCAACCCATTGACACCGTGCCGGAAATGCCGGATGCCCCCGAAACCGAAACGATTCGTCCGAGGGAAAACGGCGGGCCCGAGGCCCCCCACGTCAACTTTAATTTCGAGCAGGTGGAACTCCGCCATCTCGTCAACGTGGTCGGCGCGCAAACCGGTCGGCGGCTGATCATGGACGACGCCCTCACGGGGAAAGTCACCGTCATCACCCGCGATACCATTCCCATGGATCAGGTTTTCCCGCTATTTCTGGCGGTGTTGGAAGGCAGCGGATTTACGGTGGTGGAACGCGAAGGCGCGTATCACATCCGCCAGCTCGGCGGCATGGACCCCATGCAGGCGCCGGTCGTGGGGGCGGACCACCCCTTGAGCGGCATTGGGTTGATCACCCGGGTGATCCGCCTCAACCACGTGCGCGCCACGGATGTGCGCCCCATGCTCGAACCCATGGTGCGCCGGGCCCAAGAAGGGGCGTTGTCCGCTTTTGGTCCCACCAACCACCTGGTCATCACCGATACCGCCTCCAACATTCAACGAATCGAGACGCTGTTGGAAGAGTTGGACCGCCCCGGCCAATCCACGAGTCTGACCGTGATTCCCCTGAAACACGCCTCGGCCCGTGATTTGTCCGCGCAAATCAGCGCCGCCCTGTTGGGGGCCGAATCGGCTGCGGACCAAATGTCCCGCCGCACCCGGGCGGTGATCGAAGGTCGCGGGGATTTGCCCGCCGGCTTTACCATCGTCCCCGCCGAACAGGCCAACGCCCTCATCGTGTCCGCCGGGCCCCTGCAACTTACCGAAATCCGTTCCATGGTGGAACAGTTGGACGTCCCGCCCGAATCCGCCGCCACCAGTGGGCGCCTGCACGCCGTGTTTCTCAATTACCTTTCCGCCGAATCCGCCGCCACCCAGTTGACCGAACTGCTCGGCCAGCGGCGCGAAGGGGATGCGCGGGACGCCATCTCGGTGGGATTCGACACCGCAAACAATGCCGTGCTGGTGGACGCCAGCCCGCTGGCCTTTGCCGGTTTGCGGGAATTGCTCAAGGATCTGGACCGTCCCCCGCAACAGGTGCTCGTGGAAGTGCTGATCGTGGAAGTCGCGGAAAACTCGGGGCTTGATCTCGGCGTGGAGTGGTCCACCACCGAACAACCCCGGGATGGCACCACCACCGTCATCGGCCGCAGCCGCCCCGGCGAGACCGATGCGGTGATGGACCTCGCCCGCAACCAAGCCTTTCCCCAAGGCCTCTCCTTCGGACTCGCCCGCGGGGCCCTGACCCTGCCCGACGGCACCGTGGTGCCCAACCTGGCCTTTTTTTTGCAGGCGTTGCAAACCCAACGGGACGTCAACATCCTTTCCAACGTGCCCTTGCGCACCCAAAACAACGCCGAGGCCACCGTCAGCGTGGTGGAAAACATACCCATCCTGCGCTCCACGATCGAGGCGGGCGCAGGCACCAACCGGGATGTCATTCAAAACATCGACCGGATCGACGTGGGCATCAAGCTCACGGTTCGCCCGCAGGTGAATCCCAACCGGGAGATCACCTTGCAATTGAATCCCAGCATCGAGGCGATTATTCGCGAAGCCGTGCCCGGCACCCAGCTCACGCCCACCATTGCCCGCCGGGAAGTGAAAAGCACGCTCACCACCCCCGAAGGCGTGCCCGTGATCATCAGCGGACTTTTGCGCGAGGACACCAACCACGAAGTACGGAAAGTGCCCGTTCTCGGTAGCATTCCCCTGATCGGTCACCTTTTCCGCAGCACCACCGCCCGCAAGCAAAAGACGAATCTGCTGATCATCGTGACCCCCTACATCGTCACCGAAGAAGCGGAAGGGCAAGAAGCCGCCCGGCGGTGGGAAAACCGGACCGGCCTTTCAACCGGATCGTCTCTTCCCGCCGTCCATGAAAGCCCATGAGCACCCCCCCGGACACCGAGCGCCTGCGTGAACTCGCCAGCCGGTATGACTGCCGGATGGTCGAGGCGATTCCCGACGCCTGGCTCGACCGCGAATTGCTTCGGGAAATGCCCGTGGACTTCCTGCGTTCCGGCCCCATGTTGCCCGTTCGCGCCGATGGTCAGGTGCTCGTCTGCACCCCGGACCCCACCGTGGAAATTCGATTCCCCGAACTCGGCGTGTTGTTGGGGGGGGAATTCGAACCCCTTTTGGCGTCGGAAGCCATCGTACGCGCGGCCATCGACCGGGTGTTTGCCAAAACCGGGACTTTGCCCCATGCGCCGCCCGCGAATGCGGAGGCCGTCGAAACCCAGCCCTCCGTCCGCATTGATCGCCGCGAAGAGCGCGAAGACCTCCTTCGTCAGGCGGGGGGCGCGCCCGTGGCCGCGCGGGTGAGCCGTCTCCTGCTCGACGGCCTCCGCGAAGCCGCCTCGGATATTCACATCGAACCCCGGGGCGGGCGCATGCAAATCCGCTTCCGGCTCGACGGCATTCTCTACCCGCGGGAAGACGTCCCCCCCGAACTCGCCGACGCCGTGGTCTCGCGCATCAAAATCATGGCCCGTCTCGACATCGCCGAACGCCGTCTGCCCCAGGATGGGAACGCCCGGGTGCGGGTGGGCGACCGCGAAGTGGATATTCGCGTATCCACCTTGCCCGTGGCCGACGGCGAACGCGTGGTGATGCGGCTGTTGGGTCGCGAATCCACCTTCCTCACCTTGGGCGAACTCGGAATCCCCGAGCGCATGCTGACCCCCTTTCGGGACTTGATCAAACGACCTTACGGCGTGATCTGGGTCACCGGGCCCACCGGGAGCGGCAAAACCACCACCCTTTACGCCGCCCTCAGCGAACTCGACACCCGTCGCCGCAACATCCTCACCATTGAAGATCCCGTCGAATACCAACTCCCCGACATCGGACAAGTCGGGGTACAAAGCCGTATCGGCCTCACCTTTGCCGCCGGCTTGCGGTCGCTGTTGCGCCAGGATCCCGATGTGATTCTGGTTGGAGAAACCCGCGACGAAGAAACCGCCGAAATCGTGGTGCGCGCCTCCATGACCGGTCACTTGGTGTTCAGCACCCTGCACGCCAACGACGCCGTCTCCGCGTCCCTGCGCATTATCGACATGGGCGTGGAACCCTATCTCGTGGCCGAAGCCACCCGCGGCACCCTGGCCCAGCGCTTGGTCCGCAAACTCTGTGCGCATTGCGCGACTCCGGCGATCGTGGAAGACCTGCCCGAACCCCTCGCCATGCTGCGCGGCAAAGAAACCATGACCGCGAACGGTTGCGAACACTGTCGCGAAGGCTATCTGGGCCGCATCGGCCTTTACGAATTGTTGCTCGTGACCGAAACCGTTCGCGACGCCATGCGGCACGGAAAATCCGTCGAACAGGTGCGCCGCTTGGCCGTCGAAAGCGGGTTTCAGGACATGTGGGCCGATGCCGCCGACAAAATCTCCGCCGGCGTCACCTCCATCGATGAAGTTCGCATGGTGTTGGGAGCCCTGGAATAATGCCCACCTTTCTCTATCAGGGATACACCGCCGCCGGAAAGCTCCGCAAAGGCAGGGTGGAAGCCTTGAATGCCAAAGAGGCTCGCGAGGATCTCATTGGACAGGGGATTTTTCCGCGCCAGGTCCGCGCCGCCGGCAGCGGCAAAGGGAAATTCAACGCCAACCACCGTTCCATTCTCTACCGTGAACTCGGTGCACTGCTGCACGCCGGACTGCCGCTGGACCGCGCCCTGCGTTTGCTCAGCGAGAACCCGGAACTGGCCGCCGGCGCCGAAGCCTTGTCCGCCGTTGGCGACGAGGTGCGGGAAGGCGCGGATTTCAGCCAAGTGCTCGCCCGGCGCTTGCGCGGCGTGCGCGACGATGAAACCGCCGTGCTCGCCGCCGGAGAATCCGCCGGACGCCTGTCGACGGTGTGCCTCGTATTGGCCGATCACCTCGAAGAAGAGGCCGGGGTCAGCGAACAAATCCGAACCGCCCTGGTGTATCCGGCCGTGGTCTCCGTTCTCGCCCTGGTCGTTCTCGGCGTATTGGTCGGTTTTCTGCTGCCCGCGTATGACCGCCTGCTCTCGGGGGTCAACCAAGAGCTTCCCGCCCTCACCCGGTACGTGCTTTCCTTTGGAAACGCCCTCCGGCATCCGGCGGGAGCCCTTGTGTTCCTCATCGTCCTCGCGAGCCTCGTGGCCGGCATCCGCCACGCCATGCGCAAACCGGGCGGACTTTTTCCGCGGCGGCGTTTCCGGATGCCCATTTTGGGTTCCCCCCTGGGATCATTGGCCCGGGCCCGCTTCGCGCGCACCCTCGCGCTCCTCATGGAAGGGGGCATTCCCTTGCAACGCGCCCTCGAAACCGCCGGACGCGCCACCGGTTCGGTATGGATCATGAATCAAGTGCGTGTCGCCGCCGATCAAGTGGCCCACGGAAGCCGCCTTGCCGACGCGCTTACCGGAATTCCGGTATTGTGTGAAGACCTGCCCGGATGGGCCCGGGCCGGCGAAGCGTCCGGCGAACTGGGATCCCTCATGCGGCACGCGGCCAGAGGACATCAACGCGCCTGGGACCGCGGCCTTCGACGCGCCCTAGCTTTGTTGGAACCCCTGCTGATTGTCGGGGTGGGCATTCTCATCCTCCTCGTCGCCCTCGCCATCCTCCTGCCCATGCTGCGCTTGAACCGGGGCCTGTTGGGGTGAATAAACTTGACGCTACAGTCTACTGCTGGCATATGGAAAATATAAATGTTTGAAACACTCAAAGAGAAAAATTTTGAAATTTTGATGTTACATCATGCCGAAGCCATACTACGGCATGATATGCCCTTGGCTGTGGAAGAATTGGAAAAAGTACTTTCGAATGTTAGTCTTCCGGCCTCTGAGTTGGTGAAGGGTGGCGGGGGTGAAGGACAACTTACTCAAAGAATACGTAAGGAGTTATCTGAAAAGTTTGGATGGAGAAAACATAATTTTGAAATAAAAAAATTGTGGATGGAGAAGAAAAAGAATCCGTATCACACGAAATTGACCATGTGAAAAAGTTTTCTACCGGGGTTTTTGCCCTGGAAATAGAATGGAATAACAAGGATCAATTTTTTGATCGGGATTTGGAGAATTTCAAAAGATTGCATGCGGATGGCGTGATTTCCGTGGGTGGAATTATTACAAGAGGTAGCTCGCTGAATTTGGCGCTTTGTGATATTATTGAAGACTTTGCGAGAAACCGAAACATTGATTCCATGGGGAAATTGGAACAATTTTACAGCCCTACGACAAGGCAAAAGAAATTAATCGAAAATGCCGCTCAGAAGCATACGGATTTTGAAAAAGGTTGGGCCACTGTATTTGCACATGACAAATTTGCGGAGTCAACCACCCATTGGAGAAAATTGAAAGATCGTGTGGATCGAGGTGTTGGGAATCCTTGCCCACTGGTTTTAATCGGCATTCCGAAAGATGTCGTTGTGAACGATTGAAAGGACATAGGAAAATGAGTCAAATAACGAACATCACCGAACTGAATCCAGCCAAAGATTTAACAAACAAGGCCAAAGGTCCTTATTCGACCATTTTGGCAGATCCTCCATGGCAATTTCAGAACCGAACCGGAAAAGTTGCACCCGAGCATCGCAGGCTTTTGAGGTATCCCACCATGGAGTTAAAAGAGATCATGGATTTACCCGTAGCTGACGTTGCGGCGGCGCGATCTCATCTATATCTTTGGGTGCCAAATGCTTTGTTGCTTGAAGGCTTGAAAGTCATGGAAGCATGGGGATTTACATATAAAACAAATATCGTTTGGTATAAAATTCGCAAAGATGGCGGTCCGGATGGAAGGGGCGTTGGATTTTATTTTCGAAATGTCACGGAGTTATTGCTGTTTGGTGTTCGCGGGAGCATGCGAACATTGCAACCTGGCAGAACCCAAGTGAATTTGTTGTCTACACGTAAACGTGAACACTCTAGAAAACCCGACGAAATGTATAATCTTGTGGAATCATGCTCACCCGGTCCATACCTGGAGCTTTTTGCAAGATTTCAAAGAAATGGTTGGGATCAATGGGGAAATGAGGACGTGGAAGAAAATTCTTTGAATGGGGTGGCAAAGCGTATTGCACATTCAGATGATTTGACGGATGACCAACGTCAATTGATTTTACTTGAAAACCAAAAAAAATTTGGGACATGATGATCACTCGCTTTTGAGGGTTGGCCTTAGGGTCCACGCAAAAATAACTTCACAGATTTTGAGCGTCGAGGCGCGTGACCTGCAAGGCGCGAAGACAAAGGAATATTAGCAATATTTCGTTTTTTCGTAACGCCGCAGGACGCGATGCATCGGCGGTCAAAATGTGAAGTTATTTTTGCGTGGGCCCTTAGTCTTGGTCCAACGGCTTGATGATCTTCCGCAACATGAGTGAAATTTCAAAATCACTTGATGAAAAGGCTAGCCATTTTTGATGCTGTCTGCTAATGAATATTTCCTTCCTCGGAGAGGTGCCGGAGTGGTCGAACGGGACGGTCTCGAAAACCGTTGTGCATTTTGTGTACCGTGGGTTCGAATCCCACCCTCTCCGCCATTTTGAATTCATGCCCGCCTCCACACTCTCCGTTTGCCGCGAAGCCTTCCGGCGCAATCGTTTCCCGGCCTTGGTGCTCCAGTCCGCCGCCGGGGTCATACTCTTGCTCTATTTCCTCGTCCCCGCCACCCGTCCCGCGTTCGAGGAGATCGGCGCACTCAAAAACCGGCATGGATATCTGTTTTCCGCCCTCTCGACCATGATGTTCGGCGGACTCGTTTCCTGGAGCGTGCTTTTGTACCGCGGGCGCATTCCCAAAGGCCAAGTGTGGGCGCAATTTGTGTTTTTTCTCGTATTCTGGGCGGTGCAGGGACTGATGGTGGACACCCTTTATCGCCTGCAGGGGCACTGGTTTGGGCAAGACAACGATCCCGTCACCCTCTTCAAAAAGGTTCTTCTCGACCAAGGGCCCTACAACATTCTCTACGCCACCCCGGTATCGATGTGTTTCTACGCATGGAAGGACGCCGGATTTTCCGTTTCCCGCGCCTGGGAAGGGCTGCGGGGGGACTTCGCACACCGATACTGGACCATTATGGTCAGCGCCTGGATCATCTGGATTCCGGCGGTCACCATGATCTACAGCCTGCCCGCTGACCTACAGATCCCCCTGTTCAATCTCGTGGTTTGTTTCTTCACCCTCGTGCTCGCCTTCGTCAGCCGCGTGGAAACTCCCCAGGTGAGTGACGAGTGATGTCCCGTAGATCGGCAGTCCCTGCCGATAACCTGCCGTTCGCGACAAGGGACTGTCGCGCTACGCGAAGATTCGCGTCAACACCTCCCGCCATCTGTCGGGCGGAAGGAGGCATTGGATGCCGTAAGATCCGTCCGGGCCGGGGACGGGCAGGGTGAGCACGGCGAGGCGGCAGAGGCTGCCGATGGCGGTCTGGGTGAGCAGGGCGGAACGTTGGGCTTGGGTCATGGGCGAGGGCGGAGACGGGGAGGAACTCACGGGCAACAGCAAGACATCGTTGCCGCGGAATAATTACCGAATTTGGCTTTGCAGATCTTTCTCCATTTGCATGGCTTGTGCGATTTCCGCGTCCGTCCAGGCGCGGGCCCGGAGAATGAGTGCCCGGACCTTGGGGTCGTATTCGTCGGCGTATGTGTCGATCCATGCGTTGTGAACCTCCATGGCCTCCCGGCTTTGCAGGACGCTGAAGGCGTGCAGTCGCGCTTCGGCCTGTTGCGGATCGGCAAAATCGGCGCGGGCCACCGCCCGGGGAAAATATCGGTCCACAAATGGGGTGAGGATGGGATGACCGGGGACGGCATTCAGGACCCGGAGCGGCTGGGCCGAGGCCGGTGCCGGGGGCAGATCCAGCAAATGCCGGGTGAATCGTGCCATTTCGGGGAGGGTCCGGGTAAACCAGCCCGCGGTATCGAATCCGGGCGACAAGGGGAAGCAACCGTCTTTCGACCACGCGTTGGGGGGAATCCGAAGGCCCGCGAGGCCGCAAAAGGCGGCGGGCACGCGAATGGAACCGCCGGTGTCCGTCCCGAACGCGAGCGGAACCAGACCTTTGGCCACCACCCAGGCGCTGCCGCTGCTGGACCCGCCGGAACAATGCCCCGGAAGAAAGGGATGCGGACAATCCCCATAATGCGGGTTCGCGCCGTCCAGCCCGTAGGCGAACTCATTCATGTGGGTTTTTCCGAGAATGCAGACCCCCAGGGCGCGCAGTTTTTTTGCCAGGGCGCCGTCGTCGTGGGGGCCGGGACGGACCCGCTCCAGAAAACGGGACGAGGCCCGGGTGGGCAGACCCGTCACGTCATAGGTGTCCTTCAAAAAACAGGAGGTGCCCGCCAGCGGAAGCTGTTTCCGGCGGAATTCCGCCTCTTCGGCGCGGATCAATTCCGGAGAACGCAGAGAGGCAAACACGGAGCGACGCCGCGCTTCCGGTATATTGCGGATGCGTTCCAAAATGGTTTCCGTTGTCAGGGCAGGGGTTCCTCCTCCACGGTGTTGACGAGCGAGCCGATTCCGGCGATGGAGGTGACCATGCGGTCGCCCGCCTGCAAGTAGCGGGGCGGCGTGCGGGCGGCCCCCACGCCGGGCGGGGTCCCGGTGAGAATCACGGTCCCCGGCAAAAGGGTGGCGCTGCCACTGAGAAAGACGATGAGTTCGGGCACGCTGAAGATCATGTCCGAGGTGTTGGAGGATTGCAGGGTTTCGCCGTTGAGTTCGAACTTCACTTCCAGGTTGTTGGGATCGCCCAATTCATCCGGCGTTACCATGACCGGACCGAGCGGACAAAAGGTATCGAAACTTTTCCCCCGCACCCATTGTCCGCCGCTGAAAATTTTCTGCCAGTCGCGGGCGCTGACGTCGTTGGCGATGGTGAAACCGGCCACGTAATCCAAGGCATCTTCTTTGCGGATGTTTTTGCAGGATTTGCCGATGACAATGGCCAGCTCCACCTCGTAGTCCACCGAATCGCTGGCAAGAAAGCGGGGAAGCAGGACGGTGTCCCCGTGTCCGATGACCGAAGCCGGGTTTTTCATGGTCACCACCGGGTTGTCGGGAATCGCGGCTTTCATTTCGAGGGCATGTTCCCGGTAGTTCACGCCTATGGCGTACACGACCCGGGGGTCCAGCGGCGGCAAAAAGCGAAGGGGGGTCACGGATTCGCCGGTGCTCGTCAAGCCTTCGCTCGGGGAGCCTTCCAGGCGGAGCCATTCCTCGCCGCGTTGTTGGACGTATTCGGTTTGATTGGATGCAAGGGTGACGCGGGCAATGCGCATGGGGTAGGTCTCGGGTTTGAGGTTGGAAACGTGAAATGAATTGATTAGTTCGGATGGACCGGGTGTCAACTTTAGACCCGCTTGAATTTTATCAAAGCCTTGCACTGCCGAGGGGTTTTGGACACGCCAGTTTCATGAACCTAGGGTCAAGGTGGTCCAAAGCGGTAGCTTCGTTGCACTCGCTACCGCACTCCAAACGCTCGGAAGATATTTTTCAATGGCTTCCGAGCGCCGGAAAAAAGTTTACACCCTCACCACTTCAATCCACGACGCATCGAAATTCATGGTGGCAAGTACTTTTTCGTGATCCAATTCGGGCGGTTGCTTCAGGCGCAGGCAGAGTTTTTTCTCCGGGACATCCTCGACAATTGTGAATTGCGAACCGTGTGGTTGCCATGTGAATCGGTGGGAACTGTCTTGTTTTTCATGTGCCACGAGGTTTTTGTTTGGGTTCCAAGACCAGTTGTATGCGTTGGCATCATAGCGAATCGTGTCGGTTTCGAAGACGGTCAATTCCAACAAATCGTCGGACTTGATGAGAATGACGGTGCGAAGATGTTCGTAATGGGAGCGAATGGCGCTTACACGGGCGTTCCAAATAGAAAGGATTTCTCCACCAAGTTCCGCGGGATCACAGGTGTGTACGTTTTCCCGGTCAAATGAATATGCGGGTGAGTTTCTGCCTGAAATGAGCCGTACTCTTTTGCAGTGGAAGGGGTTGTTGCTTTATAGGACTTTTTTCGGGCGGCATATTTTTCCTTTGAGGCGGGGTTTTCCAAAACGCGCATTTGAACCGGGATATTGCCATTCACGGGATCCTGGCCGCATCCCATGGTGCGCAAAACTTGGCTGAGCACCGCACGAGCTACGTTCACGGGCAGGCTATTTCCAGCTTGTTTTCGCGTTTGGCTGTCCGAGCAAACGATGCGGAAGCTGTCGGGAAATCCTTGCAGACGGAGCATTTCCCTGGGGGTGAGTCGTCTCTCACCATTGACGAGCAGGTAGTTGTAGGACGCGCCTGCCCGCAAGGCGCAGGAATAGGGGTAAACGCTGATGTTTCCCGCTTTGTTCTCATGCCAGATGGTGGGTTCGGCCCTGGGGCGGGCCTTCAACAAGCGTTTGGACCGGATGTGTTCGGAGGCGTAGTGTTTGGCTTCAACGTCTTTTTCCAAAATGGAACCCAAGGGTTTCATGGCCTGTCCTCCGATCGGCCATTCCAGTTTGTCGTGATCGCGGAAGCCCACGATCCAAACCCGTTCCCGTTTTTGGGGCAAGCCGAAGTTCAGGGCATTCAGCACTTTGTACTCCACATGATAACCCATGTCCACTAGGGTTTTGTGAATGACCTGAATGGTT
>PXAS01000338.1 GCA_003565815.1 PVC group bacterium | reverse complement strand
GGGGATTGGACCTGGGCCTTGCGGGACAACGACGTTTTGCGCGAAGAAATGGATCGCCACCAAGCCGAGGCCGTGGTGGCATTCGTCCAGCCGCGTTTCGAGTCCGCCTCCCAGATTTGGGGCATGATTCTGGTGAGTGAATGGCGCTCGCCGCAGGGGGTCGCCCGGGCGCGGGCACGGGCCGTGAGCGTGATTTGGCGGGATCCGTATGCGGACGAAAACGGGAGGCACGTCTGGAGTCAGATGCATTGGATGCCTTTGCCATAACCGCTGATTTCATCCACAATCGAAGAACCGAAGACATACAGGCATGGGGGAAGAAATCCTACGAAGGGTCGTCTCAAACGACCCATTTGGGATTGCCCAAGAAAAAAAAACGGCTTTCGCGTGGAAAACTTCTTGCAATCCTTTCGATAAGAAGGTTGACCTATGCGGTGTATTTGGAGTACATTTCGCCTCACCAATGAACAGCCAACAAACGAAACCCAAGGGGATGCCCATGAAAAAAACCGCGATCAGCCTTACCACCCTGTTAGCCGCCTTTTTTCTTGCACCCCTTTCCGCCCAACAACGTCCCCAGCCCCGCCCCCCCGGTCAAACCGAAGCCGCTGCCGCGAACATGATCAACATTCGGGGCGTGAGCACGGATTCCGTGTTTACGCCGGAATTCAATTACAACCTGCGCGGGCAGTCCACGCGGCGGGACGGACGGGCCTCTTGGTTGCAAGTTTCCATGGAGTTCGACACCGCGCCCAATTGGATCGACGAGATGACGGTAACCTTCTACGTGGTCCTGCGCGGAAATGCCCGCGATTTGCCGGAAGGCTCTCCGGAAGTGAACATGTTCAGCGGTTCGGTCACCTACATGAACGTCAAGCAAGGCCGTCACATCGCCACCATGTTTTTGGATCCCAATACCTTTGAGCGTTACGGTTCCCCCGAAGGGCTTGCGGTGACCGTGCAAATCGACGGGACGCCCGCCGGGGGGCGGGTTGAGCCACAGCGAACGGCGGAGTCCCGGTGGTGGACCACGCAAACTCCGTTGCCCATTTCCCTGTTGCGGCGTGACGAAACCCCCTTTGCTCTCGTGGAAATTGAGCAAAACCTGACCATCAAGCCCTGAACCCCATAAGCCGCGACACATGTCAAAACGCATACTCACCTTGGACATCGGCGCGAGCACCATCAAGCTCGCGGAATTTCAACTGACAAAAGATCATGAAATCGTGTTGGTCAACTACGGCACCCGGGCCATTGGCCTGGACCCGCAGGATGAAGCCAACCGCATGGTCTACACGGGAACGGCGGTGGATGAACTCGTTCAGGAAATGCGGGTCAAATCGGGTCCGGTCCTGTTATCGCTTTCCGGCCAACATGTCTTTTCGCGCTATGTGAAGCTTCCCCCCGTTTCCGGGGACAAGATTTCCCAAATCGTCGAGTACGAGGCCCAGCAGAACATCCCCAACCTCAGCGAAGTGGTTTGGGACCGTCAGATTCTGCCCGGCGCCGAAGGCGACATGGATGTCCTGCTGGCCGCCGTGAAACAGGATGTGGTCGAGGATTTGGCCGAAACCGTTCACGAATGCGGGCTGGACACCGAGATGGTGGACATCTCCATTGCCGCCCTCTACAACGCGTATTACCGTGCCTATCCCGAGCAAGAAGGCTGCACCATGATTCTGGACATGGGCGCGAAAACCACCAGTGTGATTTTCGCGGAAAACGAACGGGTTTGGAGCCGAAGTTTCCCCGTTTCCGGCAACACCATTACCCAAAGCATCTCCAACGATTTCAAAATTCCCTTCGGGGAAGCGGAGCAATTGAAAGAAAATGTTTCCATGGTCGCCCTCGGCGGCGCGTATGAACCTTTGCCGGACCCCGAAGCCGATCAAATCTCGAAGTGCATCCGCAGTTCCATGACCCGCCTCCACGCGGAAATCGTTCGCTCCATCAATACCTATCGCGGTCAACAGAACGGCCAGGCGCCGACCCGGGTGTTGCTGACGGGGGGCACCTCGGTCATGCAGTATCTGGATGTGTTCCTGCAGGAAAAACTCAACATCGAAGTCGAATATTTCAATCCCCTGCAGGCCATACAAGTCGCGGAGACCGTGGACGAAGAGCGGATTGCCTCCGACTGGCATTTGCTGGCCGAAGTCATTGGCCTGGCGTTGAGAAAAGCCGGCGAGGTTCCGATGAATTTGAACCTGCTCCCGCCCTCGGTGGTGCGGGAACGGACTTTCCGAAAGAAACAAGGGATGTTGGTGGCGAGTTTGATCATGTTTACCGCCACTTTGGCGGTTTGGGGTTGGTTCACCTCCAGACAAGCCCAGCATGAAGGCCTTTTGCGTGGCGAACTGCAAACGCAAGTGGATGAACTCAATCGCTGGAATACACAGATTCAAGGGGTCAAACGAAATTTGACCGAATTGGAATCTGAAGCCAATGTATTGACCGAAGTGGTCGACAGTCGCGTGAAATGGGTGGCGCTTTTGGAAGAGATCCGGACGCATTTGCCCGAGGCGGTTTGGATTACCCAACTGCGTCCTACCGCAGAGGAGGGCGATCGTACCCTCACCTTGATCGGTTCCTTTTTCAAAGACAATCTTTACGAAGATGTCAACCGGCCCGACAACGCCCCGATTTTGGAGTTTGTCGAAAACCTCAGGGCCTCCGAGCTGTTCGGCGATGAGACCCAACTGGGATTGAGCATCGTGAATTTGGTGACCGATCCCTCGGATTATCGCTACAGCATCGCCACTTTTAGAATCGACATTGTACTCAGCGAGGCGTTGACCCTATGAATTGGAAAAAATACAAACTTTTGATTGTTGTCGGCGCCATTTGCCTGGTGGTTTCCGGGGTTTTGATCTTTTGGATCATGCGCTCGCGCGGACAGACCTCCCGGTTACGCTCGGAAGTCACTCGCCTGCAGAACGAGAAAGACCGTTTGGCCCGCGGGGAAATTTATCCGTCGCCGGAGAACTACGAAACCCTTCGCGGGGATTTCGAGGTGTTGACCGAACGGCGAAACGCTTTGCGGGAAGCCATATTGGCGGGGCAAATCACCCCGCCCCAAATGAACCGGGCCCGATTTGGCGACTACGTGCGCGCCGATCTGTTGCCTTCCATTCGCGAAGCGGCCGCCACCGCGAGGCAAGGTGCGGACCAAGGGGTGATTTTGCGGGATCCGACTTTCGGTTTGCAAAACTATGTTGCCGGCGATTTGCCCGATCTCGCAGAACTGCCCGGGTTGATGTTGCGCTTGGAACTCACCCGCGAGATCACCATGGATTTGTTTGAATCCGGGATCAGCGAGCTGATCGCATTCGCCCCCAAGGCCCCGGACACCGAGACCCGCAGACCGGGCACGGCCCGGCCCGCTTCGGACGATATGTTCGCGACCCGCCAAACCCAACGCCCGCCCGCCCGCCAAACCCCGGCGGAAGATCCCGAGCCGACGGTCAACAAGGAAGCCCTGTTTGAGCAAGTGACCTTTACCGTCAGCGTGCGGGTGTACGAGGATTTTTTCTGGAACATGCTGAATACCCTTGCGGCCAATGAAAACCAGTTGGTGATCAGCAACCTGCGCATGACCAATGCCAACCGTAACCTTTGGCCCAATTATTTGCGCCCCCCCGAGGAAGCCGCTTCCGTTGATCGGGAGCAACGTTCCGCCCCCCGCTCGCGGGACGCACAGGATCGTCTGGGCTTTTTGGAGGCCTTGGATCGTGCGGAGCGGCCCACCCCCGCCGCCGAGACCGAAAGGATCTCATTGGTCGGCCTTTCCGAGCGCCGGGTGAAAACCACCGGTGGCGAATTGCTGTTCGTGAGTTTTGATTTGATCGTCTATCGTCTGAAACCCGTAGCCCAAGGTTCATGAAATGGGATTCCTGAAACAACATGTCGAAAAAATCCTGTTCCTGGCGCTGGCGGTGGGCTTGGGGGTCTCGATTTTGCTCGCCATTACCCTGCAGTCCGACTTTTCCGGACTGGAAAGCGTTCGCCCCGGCACCGGGGAAGCGGACATCGGCCTGGATTTCGAGAAGTATGACCTTGTCTTGAGTCGTCTTATCGAGCAACCGCCTTCCACGGCGATTGCCATGGGTGCCTTTACCCCGCAGCAACGCCGGCGCTCCTCCAACGCAGAGGCGCCGATCCTGATCCCGATTGACGCGGATTTTTGTCCCTACACCGGCGTTGAACAACATCCGGACACCACCGATCGCGTAAGCGCGGGTATCGTGCCCGACCTTGTGATGGAAGGGTTGGGTTTGGACCCTCTGAGTGAAGCGGATGAGTTCAGGATCTTGGACGGTTCTGGTTTCACGGTGCGACAACAGTGGGAGCGCGGGCACGCCCCCGGCGATCCTGATGACTATCCGCCGCACATTGAATTCCTGCGCTTGGAGGAAATCCAGGAACGCAGCATTACCTTTGAACTCCGGGGCATCGCCCAACCCGCGGCCGGCGTCTATATGTTGCAGCTCCGTTGGCGCTATCCCGATGCGGACCGCTGGGATTCCGGTTTCGTGCGCACGGGCAACACCTTTGGTCGCAACAATGAATTCATCGCAGTCTCCTTTACCGAAAACCGCGTTCTGGAGGAAGGGCGCTATGTGGACCGCTCTTTTGCCCTGATCCGTAGCGGTCGCCATGAAGTGCGGCTGATGCGCGAAGGGGACGGGCGGACCGGGCGCATTTCCGAGCGCTCCGCCAGGCTCCACTTGTACATGGGACCGGACTGGAGCGAACTGGTGAGAGTCGACCAAACCTTTACCCTGGACAATATTCCCTATAACGTCGTTGACATCCAAACCAATTCTGTCGTAATACAGGCGGAAGGCGCGAATGAACCCTTGACCATTCGCAGGGCAACCTCCGCTGAATTGGAAGAAGTCGAGCCGCCTGAAGTTGAATCCACGGATAGACCCTCCGTCATCGACGATGAACCGGGCTTTGATCCCATGTGGATCGGAAATTAACAATGTCCATGAAAATTGATCACAACCCTAAATTTTTGTATATGAAACCAACCCAAACCCGAGTGAGTCGACCGAAGGAGTACTTACGTATGAAGCGTTTTCAAGAAACCATGTTTATGGCCTGCCTGATCATCACCATGATCTCAGGATACACCTATGCCCAAGATGATTTTGACGGCTTTGACGCCCTTTTTGGGGAGGCGGGCAATGGGAATGACGTTCCCCAACAGCCGGTCGAACCCGCCGCACCGGAAGCGCCCGCACCGGAAGCGCCCGCACCGGCGCCGCAACAGCAGGATTTCGGGTTTGGTGGAGAAGTCGAGGTCACCGCCCCGGATGTGGGGGACGTTCCCAGGGAACAACGGGAACGGGAGGCGGTGGAACAGGAACGTCAGGAACGTCTGCGCATTGTCGCCCGGGTCGAAGAAGGCCGTCGGGATTTTCGGGATGGCGAACGCGCCATGGCCGCCAACCAATGGGCGCTGGCGGTGGATTTTTTCGAAGCGGCGTTGAGTAAATTCAAGGATGTGCCCGATCTCGCGGACATCCGCGCCCAAGCGCAACGCAATAAATCCGACTCCTATTTCAACATGGCACGCTCATTGTACGAGCGGCGTCGCGAAGGCGCGGATTTGGACCGGGCCCTGGATTTCCTCCGTCAGTCGGATTCCGCCCATTCCGGGTTGGATCGGGTGGACATCATGCGGCAGGACATTCAGACCTACCGTACGCGGGTGGCCGACGGGCGCGAAGAACAACGGATTGAAGACGAAGATCTTTACCGGGATCGGCGGAACAACATCAGAAGATTGTTGGAACGTGGCCGCCAAGAGATGGAAGTTGGCGATTATGATCAGGCGAAAAGAACTTTCGATGAAGTTTTGGGACATGATCGGTACAACCGCGAAGCCTTGCGGTTTCTGGAGCGGGTCGCGGAATTGCGCTGGGATGCCATCCGCACTGAGCGCCGCACCTCGGTTCGGGAAGCCATGGCGGATGGTGAAAAGGCTTGGAACCGACCCCGCACCGTGGATCGTCGTGGATATCAAGACATGCGTCCCGGAGAAGTGGCGCCGGTGGATCGTGCCGCCACGGAACTGGAAAATCGGATGGCCAACATTCGCATTCCCGAAATTCGTTTTCAAGGAGCGCATATCAGTGATGTGATCAGCTTTTTGGTGCAAGCCAGCCGAGAAGCCGATGAGTTGGGTGTAAACATTATTTTCATGGATCCCGAACTTACCGTTAGGAACGGTGCTCCCGCCCCGGCGCCAGAGGCACCACGCCGCGGCGCCGCTCCCGACCCCTTTGCCGATTTCATGTCACCCGCGCCTCCGGCGCGCGGTGCGCCCGGCACCGCTCCCCGGGGTGGCGCCATCCCGCCCATCAGCCTGGAAGTCCGGGACGTCACCTTGTTGGATGCCTTGGACTTGGTCACGGAAATCGCCGGACTGTACTACAAAATCGAACGCAACGTGGTCATTATTGACCGCAAAGGGCGCGGTCGGCTGGTCACGCGCTTCTATTCCGTCGACCCCACACTTTTCACCGCAAGGACGGGTGCGATTGGTGGCGGGACCCGCGGCGGTGCCCGCCCGGGGGGAGGCGGGGATGATTTCTTCGGGGGAGGTGGTTTTGGCGGCACACCTGCGCCTGCCGACGACGAGCCGGATCTTCGCGCGATTTTCGAGCGTTACGGCGTGCAAATTCCCGAAAACGGCGAAATTGCCTATGACCCGCTGGTGGCGCAATTGGTGGTGACCTTGACGCCCGACCAGTTCGACCAATTCGAGGAAGTCCTGCGGGTGATCAACGTCACTCCGCGTCAGGTGCAAATCGAAGCCCGCTTTGTGGAAGTCTTGCAACGCGACCTTGAACAACTGGGTTTCGAATGGATTCTCCAGGATAACGCCGAGTTGTTGGTGCGGGATGGTCCCGGACCGGTGGCGGGACGTGAAAGAATTCAGATTGACCAAAACCGCAACGGTATCACTGGAGCCTTGAGGTTCTTTGATTTCGATCCGGTCAGCAATCAGACTACACCAAGTTCCCGCGGTAGTCAGTTCAATCCGCTGGGGGACATCATGTCGCTTCGCGGGGTCCTGACCAATCCCGAACTGCAAATGGTGGTACACGCCATCGACCAACGTGGAAACTCCGACTTGCTTTCGGCTCCACGGGTAACCACTATCAACGGGGTCAACGCGATCATTGAAGTAGTCAATGAAATCATTTACCCCACCGAATTTGACGTGACCCAAAACGACATTCAGGTGCAAGGTGGGGCCGGGGGCGTGGAAGCGGGAGCCGCACCGGTCTTTATTCCCCCCACGGTGATTCCCGGAGGATTCGAGACCCGTGCAGTGGGTGTGATTCTCAACGTGACCCCCACGGTGTCCGCGGACAACTACACCATCAACCTAACCATGCTGCCCGAAATTGCCGAGTTGGTGGATTGGGTGCAATACGGGACCCAGGTGCCGATCGGGGACCAAGTCTTCACCGTGAACATGCCCCAGCCCATCTTCGCCTCCCGCAATGTGACGACGTCGATGATTGTCTGGGACGGACACACCGTGGTGATGGGCGGATTGATTCGCGAAGATCTCACCACCTTCTCGGACAAAGTGCCGCTTCTCGGGGACATTCCCCTGATCGGACGCCTCTTCCGCAGTGAGGGGACCCGTTCGGAAAAACGCAACTTGCTGATTTTTGTCACCGCAAGTCTGGTGGATCCCTCCGGCTCTCCCGTGAATGCCGGACGCGGGGAACTCATGACCGGCGGTTCTGCGATTCAGCAGTCCGGCGGGACCATTGGATCTCCCTGATCCCATTCTGTTGATCAAAACCCCCAAGCAGCCCAGCGACCCTGTCGTTGCGCTGCTTTCCTTTTATTCCCCTGCTTGTTTATGCGGTTTCTCCGTTGTCTGATGCTCTTTATAGGTTGCGCCTCTCTTTGGGGGGGCTCCCTGGCCATGCGCCGAGCCGTACTCGCACAGCAAACCCGTTCCCTGCAAGGGGAAGAGGCCCCGTTTATTCTTGAAGCGGCCCTGCAATACCGCATGACGCGCATCGTGTATGAAAATGGGCGTCTGCCCACGCACGAACCCGCCGTGCAGTATCCGGAAGGGATTTCACCCTGGCACACGTATTCCATCGGCGCGGAGTACCTGTATGCGGCTTTGGCGCGCATTTGGCCGGGAGAAGCGAGCTTGGTTTCAAGGCTGCGATGGATTTCCACGGGCCTTTTTTGCCTGGCGGTCCCGATTTTGGCGCTTTGGGCGGGATGGTTGTGGAAATCGGTTTGGGCGGGGGCAAGCACCGGATTGGTGTTGATGATCAGCCCCGCATTCTCGGTTCGATCCAGCGGGCTATCGTTGTCGCGCGAGAACCTGGCCTTTCCCTTTTTGGCCATCTTTCTCTTGGCCGTCTCGCTCGCCAAGGAAAATTTGCACGCCAAACCCCGGTGGCACTGGTGTGTGGTGGCGGGTCTTTCCGCGGGCTTGTCGCAGGTGTTTTGGGATTTCAGCCAGTATCTGGCGGGGCTGTGGATCGCATGGCACTGGCTGGTGTATTTGCGCCTTGGGCATGCGACCCGGAATGATCTGCGGTTGTTGATTTCCGTGGCGCTCGGGTTGACCGCGGCCGCGCTTTCCCATCCTTACCTTCGGGCCCAGGGTTTTGTCTTTTCCCCGGTGATGACGATGCTGTATCTACGGATCGGCATGGACCTCCCCTGGCTTCGGACGCGCCCCCTTGCGCTTCGCGCCGCTTCGGTATTCATCTTCGCGTTGCTTTGGAGAGCGACCGGCAGTTTGTTTGTGACGAATTACGGGCATTTCGGCGAATTGTTTTGGGCCAAAATCCGCTTTTTCAATCAAAAGCCCGCCGATCCGTCTTTGTTGACTTATGCCCAGCGCATCATGTGGACCCCGGCGCTGAATTCTTCAACTTGGGAGTTGACAAAAGCGTATTTTCCGGTCACATTACCCATACTGTTGGTTGTGGTGGTGATGCTTTTCCGGAAAATCCGACAGTACCCCGCGAATTCAAACATTTGTTTTTTGCTGTTTGCGACGGGGATCACACTTCCGATGTACGTGCTTTTTTTCCGCATGCATGTATTTCTCATTGTATTCGCGGCCGCTTGCATCGGGGGCTTGGTCGCTTGGATGGCGTCTGCCTCCCGGCGTTGGTTGCGAATCACGGCCCCCATACTTTTTCTCGTTTTACTCACCGGCATTGAATTTTACCGGTTATTGTTCTTTGAACCCTCTACAAACAGACAACAGGATCCAGAGCGTGCCGCGCTCATGAGCCAATTGGAAAAGCTCGGGATGGTGAACACCATTCGGGGAAACCGATGGGGACATCCCGGACAGTCTTACACCATGATCAACGGCTTGACCACCGCGCTGAATCGCTTGGACGAACCGGGCCCGGTTTTGGCGGGTTTCGGGATCAGCGGCTCGATTTTGACGGATACGGGCATGCCCATCCTGCTGCATCCCAAATTCGAAACCCCGGAGATTCGGGAACGGGTGCGTGATTTTTACGCGCACCTGTTTTTGGAAGATGAAAAATCGTTCCGGGATTGGGCCGTGTCCCTGGGCGCGCGCTATTATGTGCATGGCATGGGCAGCCTGGCCGAAGGGGATACCCGCGAGGCGCCCCGCTACATGGTGGATGCCTTGCATCCCCCGGAACATGCGGCCGTTCGTACTTTGGAACGGAAACCCAATGAGGCCGTTTGGTTTCAGCCCATCGGTGGAAATGAACGGTATCGTATTTTCAAGGTGATCAGCCTCGAAGACGAGGAATTTGCCGCACAATTTACGCGGATGGCCTATCAAGCCGCTGAAATTGGCGATTTGGAGTCCGCGCGGGAATACGCTTGGCGGGTGTTACAATCTTACCATTGGAAATATCCGCGCGCCAAACAGTTGATTGAAATTCTCGGACGGCCGCGGTCCGCCATCCCATCCCCCGGAGATTGATTGATGCAGTGTATCGGCTTGACGGGCGGGATTGCCGCCGGAAAAAGCGAAGTTCAAAAACACCTGGTTTCCCGTGGGATTCCCGTGCTGGACACCGATCAAGTGGCGCATGAAGTCATGGAATCGGGCACCCCGGTGTATCGACAAGTGGTCGAATGCTTTGGCCCGGAGATTTTACATGCGTCCGGAGAGATCAACCGTTCCGTCTTGGGTCGGCTGGTTTTTTCAGACCCCGAAAGCTTGCTGCGTTTGAATGCCCTCGTGCATCCCGAAGTGGGCAGACGTTGGCGGCAGTGGTTGCGGGATCGGAAATCGAACGCGCAATGCCCTTTGGCCGTCGTGGCGATTCCTTTGTTGTTTGAATGCGGTTTGAAGAAAGAATTTGACGGCATCCTCTGTGTGTGGGCGCCGGAAGAACTGATGAAAACCCGCCTGTGCAATCGCGGACTGGACGAGATGCAGGCCAAGCAACGCATCCAGTCACAATGGCCCGTGGACCAAAAAGCAAAGCATTCCACTTGGATTTTGAAAAATGATCGTGATCTCACCCACCTGCACGCGCAAGTTCGGGAGTGGTTGCAAAGATTCAACCTTTAGGAGAACCCCAATATGTCCGAAGACACCAGCCCCCCCACCGATACCGCCGATGAAAAGGCGAAGCCCAAACGCCGTGCCCGCACCGCAAAACCCAAAGAACCCAAAGAACCCAAAGCGTCCAAAGGCACAACCGATACGGACGCAAGTGTCGGCGAACCTAAAAAACGCCGGGTGCGGAAAGCGCCGGATTCTGAATCCAATGCGGGGAGTTCGAACTCCGAACCCGCGCCGAACCCCATTCCTGAAACGGCGGTCAAGCCCGCGAGGCAACCTTCCGGGGACTCTTCCCGCGGTTCGAATCGGCAGGATGCGGGGCACGGAGAACCATCCGACAATGATTCCGGCGGACGCGATGGAAATCCCGGACGCCATCAACAAGCCCGGAACGCTTCCGCTTCCCGTCATTCCCGGAACACGGATGACAACGACAACCGATCCAACGACAATCGCTCCAACGATGATCGCTCCAATGACAACCGTTCCAACAACGCCTCGGGCAATGACCGTGGCAATGACCGGGAGGACCGCATGAATCGCAAACGTCGCCGCCGTGGTCGTACGGGCGGAACTCCGCCGCCCCCCCGCGGGAACCGCTCGTCGGGTTCCGGAGGTGGAAATCCCCGGCGCCCCTCCGGCGGCGGGTCGAATCGCTATGGGATGATGGACAACGAGCCGGACGATGGTCCCAAGGACGGACCGGAATTGAAGCTCTTTGCCCTTCAGGAAATGTCCGTCCCCGATTTGGTCATCAAAGCGAGCGAACTGGAAATTCAGGATCCGGCCGGCCTGCGCAAGAGTGAACTGATCACCGAAATTGTCCGCGCGAACTCCCAGTTGAACGGGGCGGTTTATGCGAGGGGGATCTTGGAAGTGATGCAGGACGGATGCGGATTCCTCCGGTCCCCGCTGTACAATTATCTGGCCACGCCCGAGGACATTTTCGTGGCCCCCAACCAAATTCGCCGCTATGGCATGCGGGCCGGGGATTTCGTCGAAGGCGAGTTGAGAACGCCGCGCCCCAAGGAGCGCTTTTTCGGCTTGGGCCGGATCGAAAAAATCAACGGAGAGACCCCTACGCGCGGACGCCGAACCACCATTCCATTCGAGGATTTGACTCCGCTTTTTCCCGATCAGCGTCTGGTCATGGAGCGGACGAAGGACAATCCATCCATATCCATGCGGATCATTGATTTGGTGGCCCCCATCGGCAAAGGGCAGCGCGGCTTGATCGTGGCCCCGCCCCGCACCGGCAAAACGGTGCTCCTCCAGGATATTGCCAATTCCATTTCCGTGAACAATCCCGAGGTCGAACTGTTTATCCTTTTGATTGACGAAAGACCCGAGGAAGTGACGGACATGCAGCGGAATACCAAGGCGCAAGTCCTGAGTTCCACCTTTGACGAGCCGCCGGACCGCCATGTGCAGGTCGCGGAAATCGTCACCGAAATGGCCAAACGCAAAGTGGAGCACGGCAAGGATGTGGTGATTTTGCTCGACAGCATCACCCGCCTGGCCCGTGCCTACAACACCGTGCAACCCCACAGCGGCAAGATTCTTTCCGGGGGGGTGGATGCCAATGCCCTGCAAAAGCCCAAGCGCTTTTTCGGGGCGGCCCGCAACATTGAAAATGGCGGCAGTCTCACCATCCTGGCCACGGCGTTGGTGGATACGGGGTCGCGCATGGATGAAGTCATTTTCGAAGAATTCAAAGGCACGGGCAACATGGAACTGGCCTTGGACCGGTCCCTGGTGGAAAAACGGGTGTATCCGGCCATCAATATCGGGCAGTCCGGCACCCGCAAAGAAGACCTGCTCATGCATCCCGACGAATTGCAACGCACGTGGATTCTCAGGAAGGCCGTGAACAGCGTGCCCCCCGTGGAGGCCATGGAGGTGTTGATCAGCCGGTTGAAAAAAACCAAATCCAACGCGGAGTTTCTTTTGGCGCTTCAAAATGCCTGATACGCCTGTTTTCAGAGTTGTTTTCGCAGGCTTTCGCTTGCACCCGGGCGTTCTTTTCGATTGAATGACACCATGAGTCATGGATTCAATTCTTGGCACCCTTTTCCTTTGCTGGCGGGCACGCTGGCTTTGGTGGGGTCCGTATTGTTTCATGCCGGTCTGGTTCGGTTGAATCCCGACTTGTTTTTCGGGGGCGGACGGGTGATTCGCATGGACCGGTCCTCCGAAACGCCTCCGACGCAGTTGGATGAAGTGCGATTGATGGAGGCCCGCCGGGAAATGTCCCGACTGGTGGACCGCTATGGTTTGGCTCCGGATTTGGAAATGCCCGCCTTGGACCCGGAACCCGTGGGGGATGAGGCCGACGCGTTTCCCGAAGTGGAGGAGGAGATGCTCGCGGGTGAGGTGGAGGGGGCCGCCCCCGATACGACCTTGCCCGATTTTCCCGACACCGCTTCCGATTGGCAACCGATGCAGGAAGTGTTGTCCATCGCCGAGGATCGCATGCGGGAGGAAATCGCGGTGGTGCCCAGAGCCATTCGCTCCGGAGACTTTCAAGTTCCCGACGCGCCGGATATTGCCCTGCCGGCGGACTTTTCGGATGATCCCGATCCGGACGCGGCCGGGGCGCTGTTCAGGCATTGGGCGGGGGAGGGGGGCGATGGCCTGGAAATCCCCGGGCGGAGAACCGCGCGTTCCGACCGTCCGGAAAAACTGCCCGAAACCGCGAACGTCGCCTTGGAGGAGGAAGAACTTGCCCCTCTCGATGCGGATATCGCTCTCCGGGCCATGGAGGATATCGCGGAAATCACGACCTTGGAAGCGGTGGAAGACTTGCTGCATCTGGAAACCCGCACATTTGTCGATCCCGCCGACCCGCAATACCGCTATTTCAAGATTCAATTGGTTCGGGCGGGCATTGAGGACCTTCCGGTGATGCCCCGGCAGGTGGTATTCATGATCGATTGTTCCGCGAGCATGACCCACGCGCTGTTGCGCGAGGCCGTGGACGGCGTGAGCCAAGCCTTGGACACGCTTTCTCCGGGGGATACTTTCAATGTGATTGCCTTTCGGGATGACGTGGACGTGTTGTTCCCCCAAAGTCTGCCCGTGAATGCCATGAATCTTGCAAGGGCGCGTGCTTTTCTGGCAAAATTGAATGCCTTCGGGAGTACGGACGTGTTCGCGTCTTTGGAGGCTTTGCGGGCCCTGGAGACTGAAGAAGGGAAACCGCTGATCAGCTTTCTGATCACGGACGGCATTCCCACCATGGGCCTGACGGACAGCAGCGATATCATCGAAACTTTCACTCGGAAAAACAAAGGGGAGATTTCCGTTTTCAGTGTGGGAGGCGGGCGACAAGTGAACCGCTACCTGATCGATTTCCTGAGTTACCGCAACCGGGGCGAATCGGTGATCACGGAACGAAACCGTCAATTGCCGGCATCCATTCTGGGCATGGCCCAACAAACGGCCAATCCGGTGTTGTCACACTTGGATTACCGCTTCACGGGCGCCGACGATTTGGAGGTGTACCCCAAAACCCCGACCCATTTGTATCTGGACCGTTCCCTCATCTTGGTGGGTCGCCTTCCGACCGACCGTACCCGGGTGGCGTTTCAGGTGGTGGGTCAAACCGCCCGCGAACCCCGGGACATGATTTACACGATCGATTTCCGCAGAGCGCCGCGCGGCTCCTGGGATTTGCGGCAGGATTGGGCCTGGCAGGCGCTGTTGCATCATGTCGGGGAATATTTGGGGGATCCTTCCCCAACGCGTTTGCAACGCATTCGCGATCTCTCCGAAAAATACGGGTTGCAGGTGCCTTACAGCGACAGATTGCCGGGCGAGTAATGCCTATTCGGCTTCTCCGAGGGCCACCTGCAGTGCGATGAGCGTGTAGGCGGTGACCAAATCGGGATTGCCTTCCCAGTAGCGGTTGTTCTCATTCACCCAGTACCCGTTTCCGTTTTCATCAATGCGTTGCAGGCTGGTGAGTCGATTGATGACTTCCAGCCGCCAATTGATCTCGCTGCCGTCTTCCCGCCTGAGAATGTCCTGCCCGAATGCGGCCAGGCTCTTGGTGAGCACGTTCATGAAGTAGTAATAGCCTTCCTGTCCAAAACCGGGGTTTTCCTCCACCGTCCAGTGCCGCACGGACCAATCCGCGGCGGAGCGGACTCTCGGATCATTGCGGTCCACGTCCGCGTAAATCAATGATAACATGCCCGCATAGGTCATGCTGCCGAAAGAGCGGAAGGTGACTTTCCCATCTTCATCGACCCGGGTCAGCCCCCGCGCGGATTCAGGATGGTAGGCAAAGCCGCCCACGTCATCGGGGTGGTCGGACACCCAATCGGCATTGTTGGACTCGGGACGGTTTTGGGTGCGGCTGACGAAATCGGCCAGGGCGGCGCGGTTGAAATCCACGCGCTCGCCTTCGGTGCGGAAATCCTCCACGTCTTCGGTGAGGCGCATGGCTTCGGCGGCGATATAGGTGTTGGACAGGTCCGCGTACGCACGGTCCGTTTCCGCGTCATACCCGAACCCGCCGAAGTAGACGTCGCCTTCGAGATGCTGGGTGTTGGCGATGTATTCCCTGGCGCGCATGACGTGGGGGCGGGCGTCTTCGCGTCCGCTGAGGTGCAGGGCGACCATGGCGATGGCGGTATTGTAATTCGGTTTGCCGCCTCCGCGGACATCTTCCCGGGGCGGCACGTAAATGGCGCCGTTTTCTTTCGCGTGGGACAAGAGATAGTCCACGCCCTTGTTCACGGCTTCGGATTCCCGTCTGGGAGAGAGGCTCAGCGCCCAAACCGGCAGGGCGGTGAGTGCGGGCCAGTCGGGGCTGCTCCAGTGCCCTTTCTCGTTTTGACGGGCGATGAGCCAGTCCATGCCGCGGTTCAGGGCGGCTTCGCCTTCCCGGCGGACGCTGAGCGGAATTTCCGCCCGCAGATGCGGGGTGGCGCTCAGGGCGACAAGGATACAGAGCAATTGGGAGTGGAATTTGGTTTTCATGGGGTGTTCCTGTGTGAAAAAGCGTTTCAGGGGTATGCTCACATTTAACGACGCAAACATTGATCCGGTTCATTAAATCTGTAAAACATCGGCATGGAAATGAAAAAAGTCAACCTCTTGGACTTGGATTTGGAAGCGCTGACCGCACAAGTCAAGGCGTGGGGCGTCCCCGCGTTCCGTGCCAAGCAACTGTATCGCCAGCTCTGGGTGAATGCCGCCGCCCGCTTTGAGGACATGTCGGATCTGCCGGCCGCGTTCCGTGAATTTTTGCAGGAGCACGCCTGTATTTCAACGCTGCGGCTGATGTTGGAGCGGGAAGGGGATGGCGGACTCACGCGCAAGGCGGTGTTCGCCCTGCCGGGCAACGAAACCGTGGAGGCGGTGTTGATGGTGTATCCGGGACGGGCCACCGTATGCGTGAGCAGTCAGGCGGGATGCCCCATGGGCTGTGTGTTTTGCGCCACGGCCAAGTTGGGTTTCCTGCAGGATCTTTCCCCGGGGGATATTGCCCATCAGGTGTTGTGGGCACAGCGGACCCTGGCCGAAGTGCCGGACCGGATTGTGCCGGAAGGAGCCGCCCGCCATCGGGTGCATGGACCCGAAGACGTGCCCGCCCGGCTCACCAATGCCGTGTTCATGGGGATGGGTGAGCCCTTCAACAATTACAGCAATTGGCGGGCTTCGGTGGAGCGCTTGCACGATCCCGGCGGCTTTAATTTCGGGGCCCGGAATTTCACCGTCTCCACCGTGGGATTGGTGCCGGGAATCCGCAAACTCATGGACGATCCGCTGCAAATCAACCTGGCCATCAGTCTGCACGCGGCCGATGATGACATCCGCTCGGCCATGATGCCCGTGAACAAACGCTACCCCATCGCCGAGCTGATCGCGGCGGTGCGGGCGTACACCGAAAAAACGCATCGGCGGGTTTCCTTTGAGTATGTACTGATCGAAGGAAAAAACGATGATCTTGAAGAAGCCCGCAAACTGGCCGATCTCCTCTTGCAGGGCGGGAAATTTCCCATGCACGTGAATTTGATTCCCTTGAATCCGGTGGATGACATTGGCATGAGCCGCAGCAGTCGCGAGCGGGTGAATGCGTTTCGAGACTATTTGGAATCCCGGGGCGTGCCCGCCACGGTACGGATTCAACGCGGAATGGATATTGATGCCGCCTGTGGTCAGCTGGCCGGGGATTTGGCCCGTGATTTGCAGCAGGCCGCCACCGGCGTTTCACAGACGCCGGTGCCCCCGCTTACCCGATAATTTCACTCATGGAGCGCGCGGTCGAGGCGGCCAACTCGTATTTGGCGCTGCGCAGGGATTTGTGAATGGCCACGGGGGATTTGCCCAACGCCGAAGCCACGTGTTTTTGCAACCCGAAGGTTTTTGATTCCATGGGCGTCTTGTATTTCTCAAATTGCAACTTGCGAAGACTCGACAACACGTTCGCTTCCACTTGGGTGAGGGATTGAAGGATGTCCAAATACAACAGACCCAGGGCATTGAGGCAAACATCAATTCTGGGTCCGAATCCACGAAAAGACATGCGGGATTCTTTCAGTGGCGAGGGGGCGAGGGCCTTCACCAGTTCCTCCACCAAGTCCCTGCTTTTTTCCAAAGGTTCCCGTTGCATTCTGAAGTCCATCAAATCATTGCTGAAGATGAACTGACAGGGCGTTTGCCGCAAGTGAATCATGAGATCAAGGGCCAGAAAGGAGACCATGCCCGCGTGAAGCGGCTTCACCGTGGTGGCCCAGCATAGAGGGGCCATTTCCTGCAGATCATGGGCCAGCAGTGGCCGGTACCGCTTTTCCAGGGTCTTTTCCACACTTTCAAAAACCCGAAGGGCTTTGGGGGTTTCTAATTTGATTACCGCGAGTATCATTGGAGGCTCCTTGATTTTATGTCATCCTGAAGCTTAAGCAAAAAAAGAGGCGCATGAAAATGGAATATTTGTTAAAAGTTTATTTTGAATTCCCTATTTACAAAAATGTAACGGGCGCGACAAAAAAGAAGTTTGACACTTTCCATGAAGTCATCATGATCGGGGGATGAAAACGATTAGGATTCTTGGTGTTTTTCTGATGAGCGGTCTCGCGATCCCCGGCATTCATGCCGAGGAGGATCTTGAGAGCCTGACAGTGGCGTTGCAGGGCATGTTGGATGAGTTTACCTTGGAAAGGGAACTGCGCACCCTGCAATTGCGTCCGCATTACTTGGGACAACTGGAGGTTTTACATGAGCGGGCGAGAGAAGCGGGCGATTTGGCGGCTTTGCAGGCCGTCATTGCGGAACAGGAACGTTTCGAGGGGAATGCCGGCTTGCCCGAGCCTTTGTCCGAACATCCCGGCATCCGGGATCTCCAGGAAAAATACGGCGAAATCCAGCGCCAATTTGAACGGGATCGGCGTGAGAAAGAATTGGCGGCATTGCGCCGATATGATCAGGCCTTGTTGCGATTGGAGCGGAAGCGTACCTCTGAAAATCAAATCGAAGCCGCCCTGGCCGTCCGGGAAATTCGAAATGAACTCAAGGTGCGGATGAACGCTTTGGACGATGAAAAGGACACAAACGCGCCGTTAAGAACCGCCGGGCATTTTTCGGACGTTCCCGAAGCGGCCGGCATGTTCCTCAAGGTGGAAAGTTCCACCCCGGAGGGTCAAGTTCACAAGGGAAATCTCATGCATCACGCTTTTGACGGGAATCCCCGCACCCGCTGGCAGGGCGATGAATTGGAAGGCGAATGGATCAGCGCCTCTTTTCGGCACCCCCAAAACATTCGGAAAATCCAAGTGGTTTGGGAAGTGGCTTATGCCAAATCCTACGACCTGCTGCTGCAAATCGACGGACGTTGGGTGAAAGTGGCCGAGGAACGCGATGGAAAAATCGGGGCCATGGACTACCAAGTCCATCACGCCGGGGTCACGGGCATTAAAATCGAGAACATGAAATCGGGGAACCAATGGCCCCCTTCGATTTTCAATGTTTTCGTGGAATGAGGAAATGACTTATTTCACTTGTAAAAATCGCCGCTTGCCGACTTTGAGGACCACCGGGTGCCCCGGGTGCAACGTGTGGAAGGGATCCGTGACCGCCTGCTCGTCAATTTTCACCGCGTTTTGTTTTAGCAGACGGCGTCCTTCGCCTTTGCTGGCCACGAGATTTTGTTCGGCCAGCAGTTCCAAAAGCTGAATGTCCGTTTTGAGGACCACTTCGGGGATATCCTCGGGGAGTGCGCCTTTTGAAAAGACCCGGGCAAACTCCTCCGAAGCCGCCCGGGCCGCTTCCGCGGGATGAAAAAGGGCGATGATCAACCGGGCCAGCTCGTCTTTGACTTCACGGGGGTTGCGGGTTCCCGCCTCCACTTCCGCTTTCAAGGTGGCCACCCGCTCATCCGGCCAGCCCAGCACCAAGCTGAAGTAGCGCCACATCAGTTCGTCACTGACGGACATCATCTTCCCGAACATGTCTTTTGCCGATTCGGAGATGCCCACGTAATTGTTCAGGCTTTTGGACATTTTTTGAACGCCGTCGAGTCCTTCGAGGAGAGGCAGGGTCATGACCACCTGCGGCTCCTGCCCGGCCTGCTTTTGCAGTTCCCGTCCCAGCAGGAGATTGAACAACTGATCGGTGCCGCCCAATTCCACGTCCGCTTCCACGACCACCGAGTCGTGCCCCTGCACGAGGGGGTAGAGGAACTCGACGAGGGAGATCGGCTGATTCGCCGCGTGTCGTTTGGCGAAATCATCCCGTTGCAGCATTTGCGCCACCGTCACTTGGGCGCTGAGGCGGATGACCTCGTCAAAGGTCATGGGGGAAAACCAATCCCCGTTGAAGCGCAGTTCGGTCCGTTCGGGATCCAGCACCTTGAAGACCTGTTCCTGATAGGATTTCGCGTTTTCGGCGACTTCCCCTTTGGTGAGCGCCTTGCGGGTTTTGGATTTTCCGCTGGGGTCGCCGATCATTCCGGTGAAATCACCGATGATAAACACCACCGTATGGCCTAAATCTTGAAACTCACGCAACTTGCGCAGGCCGACGGTATGGCCCAAATGAATATCCGGCGCCGAGGGGTCCGCGCCATATTTGATCCGCAGGGGTTTGCCGGTTTCCTGGGAGCGAATGAGTTTTTTCTCCAGTTCCGCGCGACTGTGCAGGTCCACGCAGCGGGCGGTCAGGAGGTCCAGTTGTTCTTGAATCATCATGGTGCGGTCCTGCGGCGGGGCGTGGATTAATGGGCCACTTGGACCCGACGCCCCTTGGTTTGGACGATGGCCCGGAGCATGTCGTTGAACCAGGGAGCGTCGATGTCGAAGGGTTTGCCCCCTTTGATGCGGTCGAATTCGATGGCGCGGAGTTCGTCGCCCCGTTCCTCGTCCTCGCCCACGACTCCGGTTTCACGCCGGAGGGCGCAATCCGCGGCCAAGTCGGCGCAACGTTTGATCAACGCGATGTCGGCGGCGTTGCTGGGGGCGGCCCGGCTGTAGTATCCGCTTTTCTGCACCAAAACCTTTTCCGCGCCCAGCATTTCCGCAAACTGTTTGCCGAACCAGGCCCCCGGGTTCACCGCGTCCAATTTGATGTGCCCGAAGGCATCGCGGGGGACGGTTTCTCCCTTGGCTTCCATTTGGGCGACAATGGTTTCCACGCCCGCGCCCTCGGAAACAAAGAGGTTGACGCAGTCGTGTTCGTCCATGACTTTTTTGAGCCGGGCGGCTTCCGCTTCCACGTCGAAATCCATTTCGGGGATGAAAACCCCGTGGACTTCCTTGCGTTCGCGGCTGAGGCCGATTTCGGGTACAAAGTCCATGCCGTCCAAAAATTTACGGTATTCCACCGCCGTGGCCGCGGTGAGCCAGCCGCAGTTGCGGCCCATGACCTCGTGAATGATGAGCATGCGCGGATTGGCATTGTGTTCGGCCACCACGTTGGCAAAAAACTTCGCGCCTTCCTCGGCGGCGGTCCAGGCGCCCAGGGACTGGCGGATGGGGATCCCGTCATTGTCAATGGTTTTGGGGAGACCCACGACCGTGAGTTCATAGTTGTTTTCCGCCAGAAACGCGGCCAGATCGGCGGCGGTGGTGTTGGTGTCATCCCCGCCAATGGTATGCAGAACGTCCACGCCGTCCTTCGTCAGCCGGTTGGCGGCCACTTCCAAGGGGTTTTCGCCTTCTTTCACCAAGCCGCGTTTCACGCAATCCTTCACATTGGTCAGCTTCACCCGGCTGTTGCCGATGGGGCTGCCGCCGTGTTGGTAGAGGGTGGCCGCGTTTTTGCGCACGGTGTCGGGAATGGCGATGGATTCCCCCAGCAACAGGCCTTTGTATCCGCTGGTGTAGGCGATGAGTTCGATTTCCGGGGCGATTTCCGTGTAGTGTTCAATCAGGGCCGCCAAGGCGGTGGACAAACAGGGGGCCAGTCCCCCGGCGGTAAGAAATGCGACTTTTTTGACTTCTGCCATGATGAGGTTCCAAAAGGGTGTGGGTTGAGAGTGGAGAAAGTGAAATACTTGAAAATCTCAATGCCCGCTATCGGAATATCCATCGACTGGCAAGGGAATTCACTAAAGCACCCCCCTGAAAAATCCAAAGTTTTCTCAATTTTCCACTTGCGCAACCCCCGTTCCCCGGTGTATAAGAGGCACCCGCGTGTACCAGTAGCTCAATTGGATAGAGCATCTGACTACGGATCAGAAGGTTGAGGGTTCAAATCCTTCCTGGTACGCCACTTTTTCAGCCCCGAAACCAAGTGTTTTCGGTTTTTTTTTTGGGAAATCCCCCCATTGTTGCGAGACCCCGTTCGAAAAGGGTTTTCTGGCGAACAGGCATTGTTGATCGCTTTTTTAAGAGGGGGCGAGGGGGGCTGGGAAAGCGTGATGGGAAAGCCTGAACATGGAAAAATGCCGTCGGGTGAGGGACCCTGGCCGGTGGTGGTGGCCATTCACGGGGGTGGATGGAATGGGCGGGACCGTGGTGACATGGAAAAGTTTGGTCGACGACTGGCCCGTCGGGGGTTCGCGGTGTACAACATCGATTATCGCTTGGCGCCGGATCATCGTCATCCCGCCCAAATCGAGGATGTGCGGGCCGCCATTGAACATTTGAAGGTGCTGGCCGAAGCATATCCCTTGGACTTGAAGCGCGTTGGGCTTCTGGGCTATTCCGCCGGGGGGCATTTGGCGCTTTTGGCCGCCGCCACCGCGAAGGAGTCTTCCCCGGAAATCCGCGCGGTGATGGCGGGGGGCGCTCCGGTCAAACTGTCTCACGGACGATGGGACTTGCTGGTTGAAGTGGAGCAATCCCGTCTGTATCATCAAACGCTTCTTGAAAACGAGGTGGAGTCCACGCTGATGGAACGGCGTGTTTTTGGTCATTTGGCCACGTTCCTGTTCGACGGTCCCACCATGCGCCGGACGGTGTCCTTTCTGGGGGAGGCCCTTGCCACGACCCTCGGGAACCCTGCGCCCCACGCCGAAACCACCCCATGAAAAGACTGGAGATTTTCCGGTTTTTGGGGTAACCATGCGAGCATGGAAAGGGAACCAGAGTCAGAAGGAGAACGCGCCGCCCGTTTGCGGGTGGTGCTGTGGCGTGCCAACAAGGCCGTCGAACAGGTGGAGTCGCTTCGCTTGAATGAGCGGGGACTCTGCATGAGTGATTTCGCGATACTGGAAGTGCTTCTGCACAAAGGCCCTTTGCCCGTCAATACCATTGGGCAAAAGGTCTTGCTGACCAGCGGATCGATCACGGCGGCGGTGAGGCGATTGCAGGATCGGGGGCTGTTGACCAAAGAGGTGGATGCGCTGGACCGCAGAATTTCCCGGGTTTCGTTGACAGCGGACGGACGCGCCTTGATTGAGCGGGACTACCGGGAGCACATGATTTGTCTGCGGGAAATCACCGGAGCGCTTTCCGCCCAAGAGCAGCGACAGTTACATGAACTCCTGAAAAAACTTGGTCTTCATGCCGCCGCTTTGTTGCGTCGGGACTGAAAAATCTATTTCAGGTCCCTTCTTATGGCTGAACATTCAAGGTTTTCAGCGATTTTGCATACGGAGAAAATACATCATCGATTGGACGCCATTCCTCTCTCCCATCCGTGGTCCCTTGGCCCAAGTTTCTTAAAAAATCGATTCCACCCCTGTCAACATTGGGTATGTTTTCAAAAGGCACTGCAAATTCGTCAGGATTTCATGAATTTTTTCATCGAAGGCGCCTCGGTTTTCCGTGACCGACAATTCTCCCGATTCATGTCGCAATCCGTATATCCAACCTCACCCGCGTCGGCTTGGCGAATACGCTCCCGTAAAATGTTTTCATGCCAATCCGGAGGGGAATACAAGCCTTTGGGGCTGGCGAAATCAGACCAGATTTCTTCCATCAGTCCAATTTTTTCGGCGGCTGACATTTCTTTGAGGGGTAACGTGATGTTCATGGTATAAGTCTTCCATGACTTGGAGAAAAGTTTTTTTTACCCTGCGGATGCTTCGCCGTCCTGCAGATCGTTTTTGGGGAAGGGAACCCCGCGAATGGCTATGCCGTCCCGCGAATCATTTGTAGTTTCTTGTAG
>PXAS01000161.1 GCA_003565815.1 PVC group bacterium | reverse complement strand
GGGGCCTCGAACCAGTCGCGGAGTTCCGTCAGCAGGTGTTCCTGATGGGCGACTTTCTTTCCTTTCACTTCTTCGATCCGCTTCACCCAGCGGGTGAATTCCTTCAGGGTCTCGTCCAGGTCGAAAACTTTGTCGCCCTCTCCGAAGAGGCCGCCCTCCTCCGCGCGTTTCATGGTGAACTCGTCCTGGGCAATGCGCGACAGGGCGCGGTAGAACGCCAGGCGGGCCGCGCGTTTCTCCGCTTTGTGCTGGGCGTTGAACAAATCGGTTTTGGCGCGGACCAGGGTGGCGATCAGGTCTTTGCGGCTGGGATTTTGGGTGGCTGTGATGCCCACGGTCGCGTCCTCGCCCCGGATCATCTCGACCAACGAATCCGCGCGGTGGATTTTGTAGTCGAGGTTGGGGAGCGGGCGGGGTTCGTCCTCGTCCACCACCAGGGCGAGCCAGAAGCGGAGGCGGGCGATTTCGATGGCGCCGGGGTCGATGTCTACGCCGTGGATGGAGTTCTGGATGATCTCCCGTTTCAACCTCGCCCGTTCGGCGGGTTCGTTGAGTTCGAGGTTCAGGGCCAGGCGAGTCCAGAGGATTTCCTGCAGCAGGCCGATGGGGAAGGCGCCGGAGCCGATGGCGGGGTCGCAGATTTTGACGTTTTGCAGCAGCTCGGCGATGCGTTTGGCGTTTTGCACCACAAACGAGTCCCGGCTCTGGTCGGGAATCTCTTTGCGGTCGAGCAGGTGTTTGAGTTCAGGGTGTTCGCCGAGGTGGGTCTGGAGATAGTGAAGCAGACTTTGCCGGGCCATATAGCTGACGATGGCTTTGGGGGTGTAGAACGCGCCTTTGTCTTTGTTGTCCTCGAGCAGGTTCTCGAAAATGTGTCCCAGCATCTCGGGGTCGATGCCCACCTCGTGGTCTTCGGGATCGTTTTCGTCGATGGTGAAGTTGTACTCTCCGAAAAAGCCCAGCAGCTCCTCGAACAGCTTCGGCGGAAAATCGATTTCCCGCAGTTCCGCCCGGTCCTCTTCGAAAAGGCCGCCGTTGAGGTAGGGAAGCCGCGTACCGGTGAGCGGAAACAGGTCCCCTTCCCGCTCCGCCCGGTTCAGGGCTTCGAAAAACAGGGGGCCGAGGTAGCGGGAGTGGAACAGTTCGGCGTGGCCGTTGGTTTTGGCGAGTTCGAAGAAGCTCCACAGGAAGTTGGGGTCGCCGTCCGTCCAGCGTCGGCTGCCTTTGGAACAGCCCAGCCAGCCTTTTTTTTGCAGAAAATGCAGAAACACCAGCCGTCCCATCAGCGTTTTCACGAAATCGCGGACAGGCTTGTCGGCTTTTTCCTGTTCCGCCCCGTCCGTCCCCTCGGGGAGGCCGAAGCGTCGGCGGGTGGCTTCCGCCCGTTCCTCCGAGAGCAGTTCCTTCACAAAGGCCTGGTAGTGCAGCTTGTAGCGTTTGAAGAAGTCTTTGGTGAGCGTTTCGACCGAGAAGGCTTTTTCCAGGTCGGCAAGGCTCATGGACTCCCCCCGCTCGCGCAGCAGGGCCAGGCGTTCCGCCGGGGTGCGGCAGGGTTCGCGGGGTCCGAGCAGAAAAGTGAAGCGGCGGGGTGCGGTCTCCACCCGGGTGATCTCGAAGGTGTCCTCGTCCAGCAGGCTGCGTCGGGAGGCGTAGGTGAGCCGCCAGTCGTCGGTTCCCGGCTGATGGAAAACCGCCAGCACGGCGGCGGCGTTGGCCTCGTCGATGAAGCGGGCCACGAAATTGCGCAGCCCCACCCGGTTGCGGGCGAGTTGCACCTGGTCGTCGGTTTCCACTTCCAGCAGGGCGACCCGGTCATCGCCCAGGGTCAGGGTTCCCAGTTGCCGGGTGGCCCGCACCTTGTCCTGGGGCACATCCAGTTCCGCCGGTTCCCGCAGAAGTGAAAGCGAGCCCGGGGGCAGCAGGTCCCGGAGCAGTGTCCGCCAGCGGTTCAAATCGAAGGGGAATTGCAGGGTAGTTCGGAGATTGATCGAGGACATGGTGAATCAGGAAGTGGAGAGGGTCTGGATCTGTGGATCGTTTAGAAATTTTCGATCAGACTGAACACGGAGAGGGCGAGACGCTTCTCCGCCTGCAACTGTTGGCGGACATCCGCCCGGATATCGTGTGGGCTGTCAAACAGCCGAAACCAGGCGTTGGTGTCGAGAATCAGCCTCACAGGTCCTCGTCTTCCCGTTCCATGTTCCTGTCGCCGGGTTCCCAGGTGGGCTCGTCAAACAAAGCGGAGGAACCGGGTTTGGAGAGCCCCGCGCCCGAGCCCATCCACTCGGCGAGGGTGGGAGATTCTTTTTCCGGCGGAGTCACCACCGCCACCACTTTTCCGTGCCGGGTCACCTGCATGGGTACGCCCGTCCGCTCCACCCGCCGCAGGTGTTCGGTGCAATGGGCTTTGAAGTCGGATATGCCGACGCTTGTTTGTTCTTTGAACTCCATGGGGTAAATCTACTTTAGACCATAATAATAGTCAATGCTGAAGGATGCGTTGGTTGGTCATCGCCGGGTTACGCATGGATCAGACCCGTTGCGGGCTGAATGTTCCGAACCAGTTTCACTTTTTCGTCACGCAAGGCCCGAAAATCGCACTCCACCTGAATGCCGTGCCAGAAATCCTCGGACTGGCCGAAGAACGCGCCGAAGCGGACGGACATGGCGGGAGTAATGGAACGTTTTCCGAGGACGATTTCATTGATGGCCCGGGGGGCGACGCCTATGGCGCGCGCCATGGCGTTCTGGGATATGCCCATGGGCTTCAGATAGTCTTCCAACAGAATTTCGCCGGGGGTAATGGGAGGGTTCATGGTTGTAATGTATAACGTCACAGGGGTTCGGTCAATGGTAATCCACAATTGAAACCTCGTCCGGACCCTGTTCGGTCCAACGGAAGACGATTCTCCACTGATCATTGATGCGAATCGAATAGTATCCTTGCCTGTTACCCTTTAACGGCTCCAACCGGTTTCCGGGAGGAATCTTCAAGTCTTCCAACCCCCGGGCACGGTTCATCTGGATCAGTTTCCGCGTCGCCACCCGGGCAATGGAGGAAAAGCGTTTGCTGTTTTCTTCCCGGAACACCTTTTCAGTTTCCTTGTCGCCAAAGCGCACAATCATCTCACGGCTCCCCTTTCGCCCGGGGTTTGGAAGCAAACGACTCGGACAGGATGATTTCGGGCTCCAGATCCTGCTTTGAATATCCGGCGGCGCGGGTTTCCACTTCGCCCTCGGCGTAGGCGGAGAGGTCGTAGCGGTTGATGATCTCGAGGGTTTTGTCCAACAGTGCGGCGGGTTTCAGCGCCTTTTTGGCATGCGCTTTTTCCAGTTTGTTGAGGTCCCGCTGCAATTTGACGAACGCGGCCCGGCGCACCGCCACCTGGGCGTGTTTGAGCAGTTGTTTCTCCTCACGGGACGCGAGGTTGGGATGTTGGATGAAAATGCCCAGAAACTGGAGTGCTTTGCGTTCATTGGGACCGATCTGATGATCGACGACCTGGTCCCGCACGGTTTCGGCCCGCAGGGTCTCGTGATAATGCTCTACGGCGCGGTTCACATGCTCGTGGTGGTGCCCCGGAAGCGGAATCGCCGGCTCTTTGGCGTTGGCGTGGAAGACTCGCGCGGCCTCCACGAAAGAGAGTTCCTCCACGGGTTCGTTTTTCCGCAAGTAGAAAAACCCGTCCCGGCGTTTGTTGCGCACGAACGCGATGCTGTCGCCGTCGCGCAGCTTGTCCTTTCGCCCCAAGCGTGCGCGAAGGGGCAAGTTGCGGATTTCCCGGAAGCGCTCGGGATGTTGCTGACGGAATTTCCGCAGTTCCATCAGCAGGCTCAGGCTCTCGTCCCGCTCCTCCTCCAGATTCCGGTCGAACAAGCCGAAGCTGTCCACCTCCTCGTCGGTGGAGTAGATTTGGCTGTCCTCCCCCAGGGCGGAGTGGAAGGCCTGCAGTTTGACCATGGCCTTTTTCTTGAGATCGATATCCGCGTCCACCTTGGCGGTGGGAAAGAAGTTGAAGACATGTACTTCCTCGGCGGTGGTGCCGATCCGGTTGATGCGTCCGATGCGCTGCATCAATCGGGTGGCGTTCCAGGGGGTGTCGTAATTCAGAATCACGTTGGCCCGGTGCAGGTTCACGCCCTCCGCCAGCACTTCGGTGGAAATGAGAATATCCACGTCGTTCGCGCGTTCCGTGGCGGGAACATTGGCATCGAAGTTGGCCCGCACCGCAGGCATGTGGTCTTTGCGGGTTTTGGATGAGATGGCCAGGATTCGGTCGTAGTCGTTTTCACGCAGCCGGCGAAGCAGATAATCGGTGGTTTCCTTGGATTCGGAAAAAATGACCAGTTTGGGGCTGCCCGTCAGAGTGGCCTCATGATTGGTGCCGGGAGCCAGAAACTCCGACTCCAACCGATCCAGAAAGACATCGAATTTGGGGTCCTCATCCACGGCCTCCCACTGTTCGCACAACTGGGTCAGAATCTCCAGGTCCCCTGTCAACCCGGGGAGAAAAGCATCCTCGAAATCCTCCGGCGTGCAAATTTCAATGGTGGGATCGTTTTGTTGAGCTTCCAGCACCTTTTCGAGCAATTCCTCCTCCCGCCCCTCCAGAATATACTCGGCGACGTTCAGCTTGGGCGCAATGAAGATGGTCCCATTGTCGAACATGGCGACCATGGCACGGGTACTGTCGCGGAACCGGGACAGCGAGCGGGTGAAGGCGTAAAAAGAGCTGTCCAGGCGTTTCAACAGCAGGGTGCGCATGATGCGGGCGAGTTGGGCGGAAATCTGTTCCGCCTGCTGATATTTCACCCGCTTCTCCGGCACCAGGTGGCCAACCGCCCGGTAGCGATTATAGGTCAGGCCCTGATCGATCTTGGACAAGGTTTCGTCGTACAATCGATCCATGGATTCGGACAGGGGATAGAGGATTTTGTGAGGCGGGTTCACGGCGGGGAATCGGATGCCCTGGGATTCAAGGTCCCGGAGATAGTCCTCGTGCTCCCGCAGGTCAGTGCGGGTGCGGCGAATGGTGATTTCCGTCACCACTTTGGATCGAATCATCTCGTAGAGGCGTTTGATTTCGATTCGGGCCTCGTCCACGGACAGTTCTTTCAAGGCCTTCTGATACTCTTTCTGGCGGGCGGCGAAAAAACGCTGCAGATTCGAGATGTCCAGCGTGGAGTCCTTGCCGTCCTGAAACAGCAGCAGGAGGTTTTTGATGTCGTCCGGTCGGTTGTTCAGTGGGGTGGCGGAAACCAGAATGACTTTTTTGCGGGTGTAACTTCCGTCGGGCAATCGCCGCGAGGTCCGGCTTTTGCAGACCCGTTGCAACTCGTCATACGCGGCGGCGGTGTCGTTTCGGAATTTGTGCGCCTCGTCCACAATCACCAGATCATATTTCTCGGGTTTACGGATTTTGTGGAGGCTGCCGTTGGTGAGGATTCTCACGCCTTTGAGCCGGAAATGGTCCACGGTTTCCCGCCAACTGTCTTTCAACGCGGGAGGCACCACGATCAGGATCTCGGACAAGTGGCCGGGGAATCCGTTGTGGTGGAAAAACTTCTTGGCGATGAGAATGGCGATGACGGTTTTTCCAAGTCCGACCACATCGGAGAGAAAAAATCCGTGATGTTTCTGCAACAAGAGAAAGCCCTGGGTGACCGCGTCCATTTGATACGCCAGCCGCATGAATCCGTCGGGCAGATCGCTCTCGTTGTTGGGATCGTATTCGATGGCGGGCCCGAAATACTCGATGAGCAGTTTGTAATACAGATCGAACGGGGTCAGGTCGTTGCGCAGATAACTGGTTTGAATGACCGCGCCGATCTCGCGGGGCAAAACGGTGATCGCTTCCTGCCACAGCTTTTCAAATTCCGCCTCGGCGAATACCACATCCGCATAATCATGGCTGAGCACGTTGAACTCATAGGTCTGTTCGTCCTGATGGGAGGCCCCCAGACCGGAGGCGGTCAAATTGGAGGAGCCCGTGATCACGTGTCCCGGTTTGTGTTCGTTAAAGCCCTGAGGAAGAAAGATGTAAATTTTCGCGTGTAAACGGCGGGTCGGGTGCGCTTTGATCTGCACTTTGCCGGACAACACATCCTCGAGGAAATCGGTCATCCCCTGTTCCACTTCGGGGGAATATCGCGCCTGTTGGACATCCAGCGCCAAGCCTTCCCGAAACGATTTCAGGACCTTGTCCGCGTCTGCAAGCAGAAGGTGGCCCTTGCGGTGATACGCGTCCAGAATGGGATCCACATTGATACCCACCAGAATCCGAATCTCCGGGAGGGAGTCCAAAAAGGGTCGAATCGCAAAATACCCCGAGGCTCTCAAATACCCGACCAAAGCGTCAAAGCGGTAGAGGTCGGGATTATGTTGGAATACCCCCTCGAATTTTCTCAAAAGGGTGTTTTCCCCGTCATTCGTAAAAAAACGTGTTCCCATACCTTCATGACTTACCTGAAAGCCTTTGGTTTTGAAATACCGAAAACCAAAATTCACTCGCAGCTTCTTGTGCCGAATTTTCGATGCGGAACCGTGGAACTCAGGGATTTCCGTACAAAAAATATCCTTGTTCCTCGAAGACCAAATCGAAACGGCGGCGCATCCATTGGTGCCATTCGGGTTCAATGGCAAACCACTGCTTCTCCAAGGGCCCGGCGAGAACCCATTGCACCTCCAGTCGGTCCAGCTCGGCCTGCAACCGTGCCTCGGTGGAGGCGGTGTAGAGGTGGATGAGTTCGGGATGCATGACCCCCGGGCGCCATTGGTTTTGATGTCCCTGCCATCCGATCAGGGTATCGCCGGCGGTCCAGGTGCCGAGGAGACTGGTGTGTTCGTGGTAGGAACGACCGGGGGCTTCGGCAATGCGCTCGCCGGGTCGGATCAGGGCGTCGGCCTTCAGCAGGAAAGCGCGGCGGGTGTCGGACATCACGGAAAAGGCGTCCAGGGATTTGGGACGATCAAAAAATGCGGGGACGGCGAGGCGTGCGGGGTAGATCCAGGCGGCAAGGAGATACACCCCACAGGGAATCGCCAGCAGGCGGTGGGGACGGGGGGCGCGCAAAATATGGCTCAGTCCCGCGGATGCAAGCAGTCCGAAAAGAATCCAGACCTGATAATAGACTTTGAACACGGTGTTCATGCGACTTCCAAAAATGTCCCGGACATACACCAGTTCACAGGTGGCGAGCATCCCCAGGGAAAGGAGCAACACCCAATTCAAGAAAACGGGGCGATTTTTGATCAAACACAAACAAAGCAGTCCGGGCAGAAAAAAACCAAAGACCCGAAAGAGTTCGACGGGGTTTCGGACGCCGTGATCATTGGCGACCACGCCCTGAAACAGTCCTCCTTCCCCCATGGGGAAGAAAAGCAAGGCGGGCAACAGAAGTCCAACGAAAAATGAACGGTGGAAGCGTGGCAAGTCCATGCCCGTTCCCGGACGCCAACGGGCAAGCAACGCGGCCACGGGGAGGGCCAGGGCGGTGGGCGCCTGCCAACCATGGGTCCGCCAGGCCCAAACCAAGGGAAGCGTCAACAGGCATCCGGTGAAAAAATGCGCCTTGGGGCAGCGGTAAAATTGGATGGAGGCGATGACGGAAAGCAATAACAGGGGAATGCCCAGAAGATGGGCGTGGTTGTCGCCCAACCAATAACTGAAAAAAGGAAATTCGGTGATCATGGCGATATCGCCATCGTACAAAACCCGGGTGGCGTCCCACCACCACCAATCGCCGGAAGCCTCGAACCCCAGCGCATGAAAGGCGCCGACGGGATTGGATCCGAGCAGGAACAAGATGCCCAGGACCCCGGCTCCGGAGCGGGACCGATCGCGCAATCCGGGGGCGGCGATCTGTGCGGCGGCCGCATACATAAGGGTCAAGGTCAGCGCGAACCAGGTAATTTGCCCCAAATTCACCGCCACCTGAATGGGGGTGCCATGGAGGTTGGCGAGAAAGCCGAGCATCTGATGGCCTTCCACGTAATAGGTGGCCGGTTCTCCCGAAAACCACCCGTCCCGAATGGGCGGGGACGCCGAGGCCATGGCCGCCCGCATCCACATCACGTCCATGGGTTGCTCGGTGTGATCGGCGGCGGGATCGGCGGCGCGTATGAACGTCCAGGCCCAAAAAGCCAGGCCAAACACCACGGCGCCGCGCCGGGCCGCGCGGATCATGAGTTTTCGGGTGGCCGGACATGAGGTTTCAGGAGGAAAGCACCGCCAAGCGATCAGGGCAAACCCGCCCGCCCACCCCCAGAACCAGAAGGGATGGGGTTCGCCGAGGCCCAAACGCCAGACAATCTGCATGAGGAGGATGAACGCGAACGTGCCGCCGGGTATGGCGAGGGACGCGCCGCGATCCGCCAAACCGGACAGGGCTTTGCGGACCCAAGGCCAAAACAACAAGGCCAACACATGCAAACCCAGATACCATTGCAGGGCGGGAAACCACCAGAAAGGTCCTCCGGAATGCATGGCGAATTAGCCCAATCGATCCCGAAAAGCCTGATACCCAAAAGTTCGCGTCACGTTCAAGCCGCCTTGCTCGGGATCCCAGAGGGCAATGGCGGGGTGCGCAACCCCGTTGAAATGCGAGGTTTTGACCATGCTGTAGATGGCCATGTCCGTGAATGCCAGACGTTGCCCGCGTCGCAGGGGCCGATCAAAACTGTAATCGCCTATGCGGTCTCCCGCCAAACAGGAAACGCCGCCCAATTTGTAGGTGTGGGCCTTTTCTCCCGCGGTGCCGCTGCCGACGATGTGGGGCCGGTAGGGCATTTCCAAAACATCGGGCATATGGGCGGTGGCGGAAACATCGAGAATCGCGTGATGATGTCCACGGGTTTCAAAAACATCCAGGACCTCGCAAACGAGCCAACCCGCATTCAGGGCCACGGCTTCGCCCGGTTCCAAAATCACGTCCAGCCCGTAGGTTTCCCGCATGTGGCGCACGCAGCGGATCAACCGCTCCACATCGTAGTCCGGGCGGGTGATGTGGTGTCCGCCCCCCATGTTCAACCATTTCATTTGATGGAGAAGCGGCGCGAATTTTTTTTCCACCTCTTCGAGGGTGCGTTCGAGGGTGTCACTGCCCTGTTCACACATGGTGTGAAAATGCAGGCCGCTGAGACCGGTCAGGTCGGCGCCCGCCAAATCGGCCGCGGTCATGCCGAAGCGCGACCCGGGGATGCAGGGGTTGTACAGGTCCACCTCCACCTCGCTGTATTCCGGATTGATGCGCAGGCCATGGGCCACATTCGATCGGGAGAGGGCCTGTTCCCGGAAATGCCTCCACTGGTTGAGCGAATTGTAACTGATATGGGTGGCCAAATCGAGCAGGTTGGGGAACTCGGCATCGGTATACGCCACGGCATAGACATGCACCTCGCCGCCAAACTCCATGGCGCCCAACAAGGCCTCGTTGAGCGAACTGGCCGTGGTTCCGGAGAGGAACTCGCGCAACAAGGGAAATGCGGGATGCATGGAAAAGCCCTTGAGGGCCAGGATGATTTTACAGCCGCTTTTTTCCTGAACCCGTTTCAAGATGCGGCCATTGTGCCGAAGCCCTTCCCCGTCCACGACAAAACAGGGGGAAGGCGGCAACTCCATCGAAAAAGGCAAGCATTTCTGTTCCATTCTCCCAGCATAGAAGCATGCACGGGCAATGGCAAGCGCTGAAATTTCTCGCAAACCCTTCAAAGCCGGGTATGGTGAACGACATGGAACAATTGACCCCCGGACAACTGATTCAACTGCTGGAAACCTTGGCGCCCCCGGAACTGGCGGCGGAGTGGGACAACACGGGCCTTCTCCTGGAACCCGCCGGCCACCGCCCGGTGCGGCAGGTGCTCCTGACCCTGGACCTGACCCCGGCAGTCACCGAGGAGGCCCTGACATCGGACATCGATTTCATCGTCGCCTATCATCCTCCGATATTTTCAGGACTCAAGCGATTGACCTTGGCGAATCCCCTCACCCGTTCGCTTCTGCGGCTCTTGGAGGCAGGCATCGCGGTCTATTCGCCCCACACCGCCCTCGACGCGGCCCCCGGGGGGGTGTCCGACTGGTTGTGCAAAGCCGTTCCCCGCGCGGAAGTCGAACCCATCGAAGGCAGCGGCCGCTTGATCACCCTCGAAACCAGCCTAACCCCCAAAGCATTGGGCGAAGCATTGGCTGGACATCTGAACCTTCCTTACCTCCGCCACGCCCCCGCGGACCACGGCCCCGAAAAAATCCGCACCCTGGCGCTCTGTCCGGGCGCGGGCGCTTCCCTGCTCCGGGAAGTGCGGGCGGACGCGGTTTTCACCGGCGAGATGCGTCACCACGATATTCTCGCCCTGGCCAGCGGCGGCACACACGTCTTTCTCAGCGAACACAGCCACACCGAACGTCCCTATCTCGCCGTGCTGCGGGACAACCTCCTCAACCTCCTGCCCGACGATGTGCGGGTGGTCTTGTCGAAAGCGGACCGGGATCCGATGCAACTGGTGCTTTCCCATGCCTGAACTGGCGGAAGTGGAAACCTGGCGGCGGCTGGCCGAAAAAGTGGGCGCCGGAAAAATCATCCAATCCGTGCACACCGCGGACGACCGGATCGTCATGGACCAAACGCCTCCGGCGGACATCGCGCGGAATTTGCAGGGCCGGCGATTGGTCTCCGCCCACCGCAAGGGCAAACACATGTGGATGTGCTTTGATCAACCCGGGGATTTGCTGCTGCACTTTGGCATGAGTGGTTCGCTGAAGCATTATCGGGATCCAACGCAAGCGCCTGGCCACGAAAAACTCGTCCTCGTTTTGGACGACGAATCCCGACTCGCCTACCGAAATCCGCGTCGCATCGGAAAAATCCGCTGGCATGAGGACGCGCGCCGGTTTCCGTCCATCGCGGCCCTCGGACCCGACCCGTATCTGGACCACATTGACGCCCAAGACCTTGCCGAAAAATTCGTCCGACGCAAACGCCCGATCAAAAGCGCTTTGTTGGACCAACGCCTCTTCGCGGGCGTGGGCAACTGGATTGCCGATGAAGTGCTTTATCAAAGCAAAATCGATCCCCACACCCCCTGCGGCGAATTAAGCCCCGCACAACTCCGGAAGCTGACCGAAAAACTTCATGCCATTATCCAAAAAGCCGTGGAAGTGGAAGCGGACGAAACCCGTTTTCCAAAACCCTGGTTGTTTCATTACCGCTGGGGCAAGCAGGCCGAGCGCACCGCGCGGGGGGAGCGCATTCGCTTTGAAACCATCGGGGGACGTACCTGCGCCTGGGCGCCCGAACGGCAACGGGGATAAAAAAAACTCCCCCGACCCGAAGGGCGGAGGAGTTGATGGAATGGAATTCCTGTTCGACTTAGAGCGAGAAGCCAATGGTGAAGATCACGTCTTCATCCACTTCCAACACAGAGTCGTCGGTTTCCACAACGTACTGGAGACCGAAGTTCACCGGGAATTCGATTTCGGGGATGACGAATTCAAAACCGGCGCCCAGGGTCAGGTGGGAGAAACCGGAGTCGCCTTCGTCGGGGCTCAAGTAACCGAGAACGGCACTCAGACCCAAGGTGATGTTTTCGGCCACTTCCAGGTCAAAGCCCGCGCCCAGCTCGACATAGAAGTCGCTGCTGATCGGACCGTCAACACCGTAGTACAGACCCAGTTCCAAGCCAAGGTCACCCACGGCGGAGCCGAAGATCAAGCCGATTTCACGCTCCGCGTCGCCTTCGGCGCCGGGGAAAGTGTACTCGGTGTAGAGGAAATCGGCGCTTACGGGAGATTCCTCGCCCAAGGGCAGGGGAATTTCGATGTAGTAGTCGATTTCTTCGAACTGGGAAGCATCGGTGTCGAAGCTCCCCCAGGTGCCTACGGTGGCGGCGCCATTGAAAATATACGTTTCAAATCCGGGCTGCACGCTGACTTCATCATTCAGCGTACCCCCACGGAATACGTATGCGGATACAATGTCAATGTCCACCCCTGCGGAAACCGTCAGGGTGGTCGCTGCAATCGCAGCGCTGAAAAGGCCGATGAATTTCTTCATGGTCATGTTGTTCTCTCTCTCGTTTGGGTTTGTCTTCTGGCGGAACACGACACTTGCCGCACCGCACGTTCGGGAAAAGTTAACGAATTGTTTGTTTTTTGTAAATACCTTGTTTGATGGTTTTTCAAGAAAAAATCTCCTAACCGATTGCATCTTTTCCCACTTCTCCGGTGCGAATGCGGATGCAATCTTCCAAATTCATGACGAAAATTTTGCCGTCACCGATTTTCCCGGTGCGGGCGCCTTGAATGATGGCGTCGATCGTGGTTTGCAAAAAAGGCTCGTTCACGGCTATTTCAATGCGGATTTTTTTCAAGAGGTTCACTTCAATGTCCGCACCGCGATAGGTTTCGTGATACCCCATTTGCTGCCCGCATCCCAAGGCCGTGGTCACGGACATTTTGACCACTTCTTTTTCGAAGAGGGCCTGCTTCACCGCATTGAGACGGTGGGGTTGGATATAGGCGACAATCAGTTTCACGATAATGGCTCGTAGCGTCGGTTTTTATTGGGTGGTGAAAATTTGAAATCCGGTGTAAGCTTCCATGCCGTGCTCTCCGAGGTCGAGCCCGGACATTTCTTCTTCCTCGCTGACACGTACGCCGATGGTGTACTTGAGGACCAGGAAGATCAGCACGGCCATGACAAAGGCACTGGCGCCGGTGGCGATTACTCCCAGGAGTTGGATGCCAAGACGATGGCCGGGCGAAAAGATTCCCACCGCCAGGGTTCCCCAAATCCCGTTGACCAAATGCACGGACAGTGCGCCCACGGGGTCATCCACGCGGAGCTTGTCGAAACCACTCACGCAAATGACGATGAGAATTCCCCCGACGGTGCCGATGATGATGGCGGCGCGAACCCCCAAGACATCGGCGCCGGCGGTCACCCCCACCAACCCGGCCAGGGCTCCGTTCAGCATCATGGTGAGGTCCGGCTTGCGTTGCACGATCCAAGACCACAACATCGCGGAAACCACGCCGGCGGACGCCGAAAGGGAGGTCATGACAAATACGCGGGAAAGGACTTCGGGATCGGCGCTGAACACGGAGCCGCCATTGAAACCGTACCAACCGAACCACAAGAGAAACACCCCAATGGTCGCCAAAGGCAGGCTGTGGCCAATCATTGGTTTCACCGTGCCGTTCACATATTTCCCCAAACGGGGACCGAGAACCAACACCCCGGCCAACGCGGCCCATCCGCCGACCGAATGGACGACCGTGGCCCCGGCGAAATCATGGAAACCCCGGTCGGCCAGCCAGCCGTTTCCCCAGGTCCAGGACCCCAACCAAGGATATACGAAAGCCACGTAAATCGCGGAAAAAATCAAAAAAGCGGGAACCTTGATCCGTTCGGCAACGGCGCCGGAGACGATGGTGGCACAAGTGGCGGCAAACATCGCCTGAAAAAGAAAGAAGGTCCAATACGTGTATTCCCCCGTCTGGAAATTCGCGGCGTCATATCCCTCGGGTAAACCAATCCCCCACCCGCTGAAACCGATCCACTCCATTCCTTCGCCGACGATGAAATCCGGATACATCACGCCAAACCCGCACAAGGCGTAGGTCAGAATGCCCAGGGCCAGCACCCCGAAATTTTTAAAGAGGATGTTCACGGTGTTTTTGGAGCGCGTGAGCCCGGCCTCCAGGGTCGCGAAACCCAAGTGCATCATAAACACCATGGCGGTGGCGACCAACAACCAAGTGTTGTTGATGCGAAGGGAAAGGTCCGCCAGCCCCGACTCTGCCGCAATGACAGGCGTGATGGCTGGCAAACTCGCCGCGATATAAAATTTGATGTGTGAATGTATCATGGATGGGATCATGATGAAATTGCCGACTTGCCATAATGAACGAAGTCAAGAAATCTTAAAGCAATCTCAATGCCAATCTGTATACTCGACATAAAAAGAACAATTTTCCGGGCAATGACAAGCTAAATCGAGTCTTTGTTTCATTTTCGTTAGCAAACATGTACTGCATTTCAAGGTTTTGTTCAACATTATTGTATGTTAATTTTTACCTTTCAACATTATTGTATTCGACGGAGCTGCCCGCCGCATGGAAAAACCCAAGGGAAAGCTTGTGGATTTCGGGGAAATCGACAAGGTGTCGGTTGGAAATTTCCACCCCGCTTCCCGGCTTCGCATGTTACCTATTCACGAAATCCACGACGAATTTCTCAAGAGCCTGTCCCCGCAAAACGCGGGGGGCGTCCGCATGATTCTACAAGCCCCCACCGGTTCGGGAAAATCCACCCAAATTCCGCAAATGCTCCTGGACGCCGGGCGCATTTCCGACGGGCGGCAAATCGTGGTCATGCAACCCCGCCGCATAGCCGCGAAAATGCTGGCCCGGCGGGTGGCTTCGGAACGGGGGGGAAACGTGGGCGATGAAATCGGCTATCAGGTGCGCCTGGACCGGAAAACAAGCGCCCGCACCCGGGTGCGCTACGTCACCGAGGGCATCCTCCTTCGGGAATGGCTGCGCGAACCCGACCTGCCCCATGTGGGCTGCCTGATCTTCGACGAATTTCACGAACGCCATCTCTACGGGGATCTCAGCCTCGCCCAAGCTCTCCGTTTGCAATCCACCGGCCGTCCGGACTTGGTGATCATCCTCATGTCGGCCACCCTCGACACCACCCCGTTGCAGGCCTTTCTCCCCGATGCCACCCTCCTGCGTTCCGAGGGCCGCACCCATCCGGTGGACATCCATTATCTCGAGCGGGATCCACGGGCCACCCAAACCGATATCTGGCAATCCGCCGCCACCGCCGCCGAGCGCATGGCCGCTCTCACCGACGGCGATTTTCTCATCTTCATGCCCGGGCGCTACGAAATCGAACGCACCCTCGACGCGTTGGGGCGCAGCTCTGTCGGCAAAAGCGCCGATTGCCTCCCTCTCCACGGCGATCTTTCCGCCGCCGAGCAAGACCGGGCCCTCTCCCCCTCTCCCCGCCGTCGCATCATCGTGTCCACCAACATCGCCGAAACGTCCCTCACCATCGACGGTGTCCGCGGCGTGATCGACAGCGGACTCGCCCGCGTGGCCCGCTTTGATCCCGCCCGGGGCGTGGACCGGCTCGAAATCGAAGCCATCAGCCAATCCTCCGCCGAGCAGCGCGCCGGACGGGCCGGACGCACCGCCCCCGGGGTGTGCGTCCGCCTTTGGACCCTGGCCGGACACGCCACGCGCCCGCCCCGGGATACCCCGGAAATCCACCGCGTCGATCTCAGCGAAGCCGTGCTCACCCTTCGCGCCCTCGGCATTCACGACTGGCGCACCCTCGCCCTGCCCGATCCCCCCGACGAATCCGTCCTTCGCCGTACCGAGGGCTTTTTATACGATCTCGGCGCCATCGATGCCCGGGGCAACATCACCGACATGGGCCGGCGGATGCTCGATTACCCCGCCCATCCCCGCACCGCAAGACTCATGCTCGAAGCCGAAGCCCGGGGCGTACACGAAGAAGCCGCCGTGCTCGCCGGCATTTTGCAGGGACGTCCCGTATTCCAACACAAAGTCGGCAACCGCGTGCGCCAAGCCCGCATGGATCTCCACAGCGGTGACGGTTCCTCCGATCTGCTCATGCAAGTCCGCGCCTGCGTGACCGCCGCCCACAGCCGTTTTTCCCGTTCCATTTGCGAAGAAATCGGTCTGCACGCCGGCGCCGCCCGGCAGGCCGTTCAGGTCGCCGCACAGTTTACCCGCATCGGCAACCGTCACGCCGAAGAAGCCGACACCCGCGAACCCGCCGATCTCGCGCTCCGAAAATGCATCGCCGTCGCCTTTGCCGACCGCCTCGCCCTCCGCCGTGACCGCAACACCCGCCGCTGTGATCTCGTCGACGGGCGGGTGACCGAACTGGACGCCGATACCGTCTGCACCGAGGCCGAACTCCTGGTCGCGGCGGAAGTGCGCGATTTCGCCCGCGCCAAAGTCCCCGTCCTCCTTGGCGTCACCCGCGTGGAACCCGAATGGTTGCGGGAATTCTGGCCCGAACACTTCAGCGAAACCTCGGAAACCCGCTACGACGAACAAGGCAAACGCGTGATCACCGAACATCGCCGCACCTTCGGTCAATTGGTGCTGCACAGCAAAATCGACCACGAGGTGAGTGACGACGATGCCGGACGATTGCTGGCCGATGCGGTCGAAGCCGGCCAACTCCCCCTCCCCGGCTGGGACGAATCCGTGGACCGCTGGATCACCCGGCTCAACTGCCTGGCCGCCTGGCGGCCCGACTGGGAACTCCCCCCCATCACCCCCGAAGACCGCCGCACTCTCCTGGAGCACATGCTCGGAGGCTGCCGCACCCGCAAAGACGTGAAAACTTTCGACGTGCGCGCCCACATCGAAGGCTGGCTCTCCCCCATGCAACGCGATCTCGTCCGCGACCACACCCCCGAACGCATCGAACTCCCTTGCGGTCGCAAAGCCCGGGTGCGCTACGAAGAAGGCGGCCCTCCCGTGATTTCCTCCATGATCCAGGATTTTTTCGGCATGACCGAAGCGCCTAAAGTCGCGGGCGGCACCGTCACCTGCCGCGTCGAACTCCTCGCCCCCAACCGGCGGCCCGCCCAGCTCACCGACGACTTGAACTCTTTCTGGGCCAACGGATACCCGCTGCTGAGAAAAGAACTCAAAGGCCGCTACCCCAAACACAAATGGCCGGAATCAGGCCTCGCGTGATACAACCCAAAGGCAACTTCCTTCCGTTTAATCGCGACATGCTTGGAAAAGCGGATACGCTACCGGTAACCCCGGCATTTCCAAAAACACGTTTTGCGACATGCGGGGCCAACCCCCTCCCATGGATCCCCTCATGAGCGACAAAAGCAAAAAAGACAAAGGCGGCAAAGAAGCCCGCAAAAAACCGGCGATGACCCCCAAAGAAAAAAAACAAGCCAAACAGGCGAAGAAGGCGAAATAACCCCTTCCATCTCGACGGTGGGTTTAGACGGTGGGTTTAGACGGTGAGCTTCGGCGATGGGGCTTGGAAATGAGGCGATGATCCTGATGACATTTTCCATTTGCACTCTTTGGATTTCTGTATATATTCGTGTATCCGGAAAAACAGATGAATCAGGAATCCCCATCATTACAACTCTTCAAGGCCTTGGCCGACGACTGCCGTTTGCGCATTCTGCGGGCGGTGTCGATTGCCGAATTGTCGGTGGCGGAGTTGGTGCGGGTCATGGGCCTGCCCCAATCCACGGTGAGCCGACATCTGAAGCCGTTGCGTGAATGCGGCCTCTTGGAAACCCGCCGCAACGGCACCTCCGTTTTTTACCACCGCGGCGGCGCCTATGCCGACGCGGACTTGGCGGCGGTGTTGGACCGATACACCGCCGATTTGCCCTTGGAAAACGAAGACCGGGCTTCCGTGCGCCGCGTCCTCGATCAACGCCGCGCCCACAACCGCGAATTTTTTGACGAAGTCGCGGGACGCTACGGTTCGCTGACCGAACCCGGCGGGGGCTGGCCGGCGCTTGCGGCCGGTTTGGCGCTGGGGTTTCAAAATCAAGTGGTCGCCGATCTCGGCGCCGGAGAAGGCGCCCTGACGCTGCTGCTGGCCCGCGCCTGCCGTCAGGTCATGGCCGTGGATCTTTCTCCCAACATGCTCATGCGCCTGGAAGAAGCCGCGGAACGCGCGGGCATGGCCCGGCGCATCAAAACCGTGGAAGGCGATCTGGAAAGCCTACCCCTGGCCGATGCCTCCGTGGACGCCGCCTTTATCAGCCAGGCCCTCCACCACGCCGCCGAACCCGGCAAGGCGCTCGCGGAGGCGGCCCGGATCCTCAAACCGGACGGCATGCTGGTGCTCCTCGACCTCTGGGCCCACGAGCAGGAATGGGTGCGCGAAGAATACGCCGACCTCTGGCAGGGTTTCGATCCCGCCGACCTGGCCCCCCATCTGCAAGCCGCCGGCCTCGAACCCCTTTTCACCGCCCGCCTGCCCGGCGCGACCCCCGAACTCCCCGTATTATTGATTCAAGCCCGTAAAACCCGGCCGACCAAAGGCCACACAAGGAATACACCCTCATGAGCAGCAAGAAAAAAACCAAAAAGAACGATTACATCGTCAAAGACATCAAACTGGCCGATTACGGCCGCAAGGAAATGGAACTTTCCGAAATCGAAATGCCGGGACTCATGTCCCTGCGCGAAAAATTCGGCAAAGAGCAGCCCCTGAAAGGCGCCCGCATCGCCGGGTCCCTCCACATGACCATCCAAACCGCGATGCTCATCGAAACCATGCAAGCCCTCGGCGCCAAAGTCCGCTGGGCCAGTTGCAACATCTATTCCACCCAGGACCACGCCGCCGCCGCCGTGGCCGCCAAAGGCACCCCCGTCTTCGCGGTCAAAGGCGAAACCCTGGAAGAATATTGGGAATACACCGACAAGATTCTCGACTGGGGCGACGACGAATATCCCAACATGATTCTCGATGACGGCGGGGACGCCACCCTCTTCGTACATCTCGGCTACCAAGCCGAACGCAACCCCAAGGTCCTCGAGCGCAAACCCGGCAGCGAAGAAGAAGAAGTGCTCTACGCCCAACTCAAAAAAGCCGTCAAGGCACGTCCCGGACGCTTCACCAAATTGGCGGAATCCATCAAAGGCGTTTCCGAAGAAACCACCACCGGTGTTCACCGCCTCTACCAGATGCACAACAAAGGCGAACTGCTCTTCCCCGCCTTCAACGTCAACGACGCCGTCACCAAAAGCAAGTTCGACAACAAATACGGTTGCCGCCACTCCCTGCCCGACGGCATCTGCCGCGCCACCGACATTCTCATCGGCGGCAAAGTGGCCGTGGTCGCCGGTTTTGGCGATGTCGGCAAAGGCAGTGCCGAAGCCCTCCGCGGACAAGGCGCGCGGGTCATCGTCACCGAAGTCGATCCCATCTGCGCCCTCCAAGCCGCCATGGAAGGCTACGAAGTCAACCACATGGATGCCGTTTGTAGCTATGGCGACATCTTCGTCTCCACCACCGGCTGTTGCGACGTCATCACCGAACAGCACATGAAAAAAATGAAAGACGGCGCCATTGTCTGCAACATCGGGCACTTCGACAGCGAAATCCAAGTTTCGAAGCTCCGCAAATACAAATGGGAAAACATCAAGCCGCAGGTCGATCTCATCACCTTCCCCAAAGGCAACCGGATCATCCTCCTGGCCGAAGGCCGCTTGATGAACCTCGGATGCGCCACCGGACATCCCAGCTTCGTGATGTCCAACAGCTTCACCAACCAGGTGCTCGCCCAGATCGAACTCTACCAATACACCGAAAAATATCCGGTCGGATTGTACGTGCTGCCCAAACACCTCGACGAAGAAGTGGCCCGTCTGCACCTGGAACGTTTGGGAATCAAACTTGACAAACTCACCCAAAAACAGGCAAAATATCTGGGTATCCCGGCCGAAGGCCCCTATAAACCCGATCATTACCGCTACTAAACATGTTCAAACACTGCCCCGCATGTGGAGAAGACGTCCTCTTCGTCACCCAAGCGGTGTATGATGGATTCCGCAAAACCGGCGAAACCCACCGATGCACCGCCTGCGGGCATGTGTTGCAAGAAGCCGCCCCGGCCGCCAAGTCCCCGAAAAAACGGGATTCGGCCTGGGCGGCTTTTTCGTGCGAAGACAAACCCAAGGCGCCGAACCTCTTTGATATCGAGGCGGAGACCGGACGACTCTGCCGCAAATGCGCCCATTACGTCGTTCATCCCTTTACCCAGCGTTGCGCCCTGCACGACAAAGAAGTCTCGGCCACCGACACCTGCGACGACTTCACCGCCATGGAGGACACCCCATGAACATCCCCCCCCATTGGGCGAAAGGCCACTACACCGACACCGATGCCCGGGGACGGCCCGAGGACTTCGCCGCCTTCGGTTGGTCCTTTGCCTCCTTGGAGGAGGCCAGAAAAAATGGCGTCGAACGCGCCAAACGCGTCTATGAAATGGTGCGCGCCGGAAAACGTCCGGAAAAATACGAGTACCATGACCGGCCCATCCGCGAGGAAATCCTCGAACGCATCGGCGAAGAAGGCGCGGAAACGGCCATCATCACCCGCAACCGATACGGCGCCATGGTGCTCAACTGCAGCCGGGTGATGTTTGTCGACATCGACTTCCCCACCCCCCGGGGGAAAGGATTCTGGGATGGCCTTCTCCTCTTGTTTTCGCCGCAAAGACGCCGCGTCCGCCATGAAGAACTGATCGGCGACAACATTCGGCGCGTGCGGGACTGGGCCGCTCGAAATCCCGAACGCGCCTTTCGAATGTACCGCACCCTCGGCGGGCTCCGGCTTTTGTTCACCGACAAATTGTACGAACCCGCCGCCGAAGAAACCGCCCGAATTTTCACCGAACTCGGCGCCGACCCTCTCTACATGAAGCTCACCGAAAAACAGGAATGCTTCCGGGCCCGCCTCACCGCCAAACCCTGGCGATGCCAAAGCCCCCGTCCCCCCGTCGGCTTTCCCCGCGAAAGCGAACACGACGAAAGCCTCCACCGCGATTGGTTGCGGATCTACAATGAAAAGAACCAAAACCACAAAGTCTGTGAATGGCTGGAAAACTTTGGCACAAACGTCGATCACCCCGAAATCACCGCCATCGTCAACTTTCACGACCAAGCCGTACAAGCCACCGCCCCCCCAAAACCGCTCGCATAATCCCAAAACACGTTTTCCGAGCGTCGGAAGCGTTTTCAAAACGACTTCCGACGCTCGGAAAGCCCCCACGGGCTTCACCCTCGGACGATCTCTCAGCCCTCCGGGCCTTTCGGCCTTCGCTCCTCCAGACCCCAAGCTGCGCTTGGGGCTGAAGATATCCCGGCCCTCCGGGCCTGAAACCGCCATGGTATCGTTGCACCGGATTTTTCACTTCCCTTGCACTTTTTCGTGAAACGGATACTGTGGGGACATGCGTGATTTCCCTTTCCTCCTGATTCCCCTGCTGTTCAGTCTGTCCTCGGGTTGCGGAAAACCACCCGAACCCGAATCCTCCGAATCTTTGCCCCCCTCCGAAGCCATGAATCGACTCGCCAACGCCACCTCTCCCTATCTGCAACAACACAAGACCAATCCGGTGGATTGGTACCCCTGGGGAGAAGAGGCGTTTGCCGCCGCCCGCGATCAAAACAAACCGATTTTTCTCTCGGTGGGCTACTCCACCTGCCACTGGTGCCATGTCATGGCCCGGGAATCCTTTTCCGACCCGGATACGGCCGCCATCATGAACGAACACTTCATCAACATCAAGGTCGACCGCGAGGAACGTCCGGACGTGGATCAAGTGTACATGACCTACGTGCAGGCCACCACCGGCTCCGGCGGATGGCCCATGAGCGTGTGGTTGACCCCGGAACTGAAACCGTTTTTCGGCGGCACGTATTTCCCGCCCCGCGACGCCTATGGGCGCCCCGGATTTCCGAGCATCCTCGAGCAGATTGCCGAGGCTTGGGAAAATGACGCCGCCGGCATCCGGGAGGCCTCCAAACAGGCCGTCACGCAACTGCGCCGGCTGAGCGAAGCCGGCCAGGGCGGAGATCTGCCGGAAGCCGACCTCGCCCGCGAAGCCCTGCAAAGCTTCCGCCAACGTTACGACGCCCAATTCGGCGGCTTTGGCGACGCCCCGAAATTCCCCACCCCTTCGGTTCACGATTTTCTGCAGCTCAAGGCCCGCCGCACGGACCCTCCCCTTGCGGATGAAGCCCTCCTCATGAGTGTCAATACCCTGCGGGCCATTTCCCGCGGCGGCATCCACGACCATGTCGGCGGCGGCTTCCACCGCTATGCGGTGGACCGCGAATGGCGCATCCCCCACTACGAAAAAATGCTCTACGACCAAGCCCAACTGGTCACCGCGTTTCTGGGCGCGTACCGGCTCACGGAGGAAGCCGAATTCGCCCGCAGCGCCCGCGACACCCTTGCCTACGTCCTGCGCGACATGACCCACCCGCACGGCGGATTTTATTCCGCCGAAGACGCGGACAGCCTGGCCACCCCCGACGCTCCCCACAAAACCGAGGGCGCGTTCTACATCTGGACGGAGTCGGAAATCGATGAAATCCTCGGTGAGCGCGCCCCGCGCTTCAAAGAGGTTTTCGGGGTGCAACCGGAGGGAAACGCGCCTCCCGGCACCGATCCGCACGGCGAACTCGCGGGCACCAACACCCTGTATTTGCAATCCGAGGCCGATCCTGAATTCGCCCCTGACCTGGCCCGTTTGCGCGAAGCCCGCGCCCAACGGCCCCACCCCCACCTCGACGACAAGGTTCTCTCCGGCTGGAACGGTTTGATGATCTCCGCCTTTGCCATCGCCTCCCGGGACCTGGAAGATCCCGACTACCTCCGGGCCGCCGAAGCCGCCGCCGAATTTCTCTTCGCAAATCTCTATGATCAAAAGCGGGGGGTGCTCCTGCGCAGTTATCGCGACGGCCCCGCCGGCATCGATGCCTTTGCTTCCGATTACGCCTACGTGATCGAAGGTCTCATCAACCTCTACGAAGCCGGCTTCGACATCCGCTGGTTGCAATGGGCGGACCGCTTGCAAAACAAGATGGACGCACTGTTTCTGGACACCACCCACGGAGGCTATTTCGACACCACCGGAGAAGACCCCTCGGTGTTGCTGCGTCAAAAGGACGGATTCGACGGCGCCGAACCGAGCCCCAATTCCACCGCCGCCCTGAACTTGGTGCGGCTGGCGGACATGCTGGATCAGCCTGAACGCCGCGAACAGGCCGCGAAACTCTTCCAGGCCTTCTCGGAAAATCTCAAACGCATGCCCACCTCCGCCCCGAAAATGTTGGTGGCGCTCGACGCCTATTATTCAAAACCCCGTCAAGTGGTCATCGCCGGAAAGCCGAATGCGGACAACACCCGGGAACTGTTGCGCTTGGCAAACCGCCACGCCGCGCCTTATCAGGTGGTCCTACTCGCCGACGGCGACCGGGGACAGGCCTTTCTGGCCGAACACAGCGAATTTTTCCGGGCCCTGTCCCCGGTGGATCAACGGGCCACCCTCTTCCTCTGCGAGGATTTCGTCTGCCAACTACCGGTCAACGACCCCGAAAAAGCCAAGGAATTGCTCGCCGG
>PXAS01000374.1 GCA_003565815.1 PVC group bacterium | reverse complement strand
TGCGGAGGTTCTGGGGGGTGAGGGTGTCCCCGGCCTTCATGTCTTCGCCGATGTAGAGGGAGCGGCGGAATTTCCGGGATTTTTCTTCGGCTGGCAGCATGCCGTAGTTGATGGTTCCAAGAGATTGCCAGGCCCGGTTGGTTTCCTCGACCAGAGCTTTGAGTTCGTGCGGCTCCAAGGAGAAGGCGGAATCAACCCCGCCGTCGGATCGACTTAGGGTGAAGTGTTTTTCGATAACGGTGGCCCCGAGGGCCACGGCGGCCACGGCGGCACCGATACCAAGGGTATGGTCGGAGAGACCAACGGTACAGCCGAATAGGTCTTTAAGGTGAGGGATGGTGCGAAGATTGCTGTTTTCGGGAGTGGCGGGATAGGTACTGGTGCATTTCAGCAGCACGACTTCCGGGCAGCCGTTTTCCCGGGCGCAACGGACGGCGTCATCGATTTCCGCCAGGGTGGCCATGCCGGTAGACATGATGATGGGTTTTTCGGTTTGGGCGCACTTTTTGATCAGGGGCAGATCCACCAGCTCAAAGGAGGCAATTTTGTATGCGGGCACGCCCAAGGTTTCCAAGAAATCCACCGCCGTGTCGTCAAAGGGGGAACTGAAGCAGAGGATGCCTCGCTCTTTGGCTCGCTCCATGATGGGTTTGTGCCAGTCCCAGGGGGTGTGGGCCTCTTTGTAGAGATCGTGAAGCTGACGGCCTTTCCACAGTGATTTGGGATCGTTTATTACAAACTCGCCTTCGGTCAGGTTAAGTGTCATGGTGTCGGCGGTATAGGTCTGCATTTTGATTGCATGCGCACCGGCATCAGCCGCCGCGTCCACGATCGCCAATGCCCGGTCAAGGGAAGCGTTGTGATTGCCGGACATCTCGGCGATGATGAATGAAGAATTAAACATATTATTGATAGTGCTAAATTTTAATAATTCCATTTTTTTAAGCGTTTTGGATTGCTTATTTTGTTGAGTTTTCTCCAAAAAGAAATTTTAGGTTCTTTAGAATATTTTGTGTTTATAAAAAATGCATTAAACACGACCATGCGTTCAGAATCTTTAAATCCATTTGGATGTAACTTGACTGGAACAAAGCCGTTATGCCTCATAAATTCGTATACATCCTCGGCCATTGGCAGTTTTTTGTAATGTCGTTCCAGTCGTATTTCAAGTTCTACCCCCCAAATGTGTTCCAGAAAATCTCCCATACCCTTCAATATGTTCAGCTCAAATCCTTGCACATCAATTTTCGCAAAATTTGGCGGAGGTTCGTTAGCATCCCATGTCTCATCGAAACGAGTGGCGACAATCGGAATTTCCTTAATTATTTCAAGAGTTTTGGCGGTTTTTTCGGGAAGACTGGAGTCTGACAGAGGCTCCAATAATGAGCTTAAATATGATTTTCTTGTTATATATAGAATATGCGTTCCTGTTTTATCGCTCAGGGCGTTATTAAGTAAAATTGACTTTGGAAATCTTTTCCCTAATTTTATCGACTCTTCTTCGTCTGCTTCCACAAGATATATTGTTGCCAAACCAATTTTTTCAAGAATTCGCCATTTCAGAGGCGCCCCTCCTCTGGCACCAATATCAATATAGGTAATAGGAGACGATCTGAACGTCTTGTAGTAAAATAATGACAGAATTAATGAGCGAAAGGCATCAACAACTAAGTATGGTTTTTTTGAATATACATTTGCCATGCGTTTCAATGTGCGCTGTTGTTTCATACTACTCCTCAATCTGCCTGAGCTTTTCGGTGATAATTGTGCTGGAAGTGGAACTGGTGTATGGGAAATAAATGATTTGAACCCCAACTTTCTGGAAGTCTTCCTCCAGTTTGTTCCATTTGTCTGTTCCTTGCCAGTCATCTCCCACAAACATGAGATTGAATTTGTAATGTTTCCAGGCCTCCATCTTGTCATAGGACGTCTGAGGGACAACCAGATCGGCGTATTTGCAGGCCAGAACCGTTTCCATTCGTTCCTCGAAAGGGATGATGGGCATTTTGTTTTTGGCTTCCTGAACCAGGGCGTCGGTTGAGACCCCAACTATGAGCCTGTCGCAAAGGGACTTGGCTTTTTTCAGGATTCGGATGTGTCCCACATGGAAAAGGTCAAAAACACCAGTGGTGTATCCAATAATCATTTTAGTTCTCCCTCGTGTACGTGGTTTGCTCTTGTGTTTCGATTCGGTTTTTAACATCAAAATAGTTGATGTTTTTATTCGGTGTTTTCCAGTCACCATAGTGATGTGTAAGGTATTCTTCTGTATGATACGGGATTCGGATTGATGTGGAATTAAAAACAAGTGTGTCGTGACGGGAGAAATGGCGCAGTGGAGCCTCCGTGAATTGCTGCACGGCCTTCTCCCCGACAATTTCAAAGGTTTTGACGGTGGTTGAAAACATGTTGAATCCCTCAGGGGAATGCACGTTCCGGATTTTGTATTTTTTCAGACGGCCCGAAGTATCCTTGAATTCTGATACATCCCAATCGGAGGTTTTCAGCAGAGGGAGGTTTTCCAGCACGTTCTGGAACACATTCAAGGAGGCCCGCATGTCACCGTTCACGACCGTGAAGTCGATATCGTCATCCCAGGGCATGATGCATTTGTCGCGCACCAAACCCAGCAGTGTGCCGTGGTCCGCAAAATATCCGGTCCCGTTTTCGTTGAAGGCTTGGCAGATCGCCACGAGCATCGACTCCGCGAAACCGCGTGTCGCCTCGTCCATGAATGGCTTTGGGTTTTTTTTGAAGAATGATTTGGGTGGCAAGTAGATTTTTTCCGGGCTGACACCCAGATCGTTGACGAGCTGGGCGAAAATTTCCTCCGTGTATGTGCTGCCGACAATCACCAGGTCATGGGATTTGAAATCAACGTTCTCGGGCAATTCTATCCTCATGCCGTTGAACTCTTTGCCTTCTTTGTCGGGGTTGTTGTCTGTAACGGCGGAGATTAAATAATCTTCTTCCAGGTTCTGCAACAGCGTCACGGCTCCTGATCCGGAACCAAAAAGAATGGCGTTATTTTTCATTGGTTTTCTTTCGTTGAGATGGTTTGATCAATGTAGTTCGCGCAATCCCCAAACCGCATTTCTTTTTTTGGGGTTTTCCAGTCGCCGTAATGATCTGTCAGGTAATCAGAATAGCGGTGGGGTACGGACAGGAGGAGCCCCTGAAACAAGAAAGTGTCGTTTTTTTCAAAATAGATTTTGTCGGAAACCGTGAGTTGTTGAATCGCTTTGTCGTCCTGGATACGAAAACTTTTTAGACAGATGTCAAACTCATGATTGTGCAGCAAACTTTCACAAGCAATGGAGTAGCTGACAGGTTCCCCTTTTTCATTGGCCGACATTTTTTTTTCAAGTAAATAATCTTTGAGAACGGGCTTGGCCAGGAGCCATTCATCAAGTGCTTTTACACAAGAGGGCAAGTATTCTGGAGGTGTCGTAAGGTCGATGTCGTCATCCCAAGGGATGAGACCATTATCCCGCACAAGTCCCAGCAGGGTTCCGTGGTCGATAAAATAGGGAAGTTTTTTGTTTTCAAAAAGTTCGCAAATTTCCAGCAATAAGTTAAGTGCAAAGTTGTATGTCGCCGGGCACTCAAACGGATAGGCCCCCTGTCCCTTTAAGATTCTTTTCGAAGGGATATGTATTCGTTCCGGATTGATCTTCAACTCATTCACCAATTGCCCCCGGATGCTTTCCACGTACATGCTCCCAATGGCCACGTCTGTATTTGGATGGTTACTTAGTTCGGATGGTGCGTAAACAGGCAATCCGTTGAACAAAGATCCTTGTTTTTTAGGGTCGTTGTCCAGAAAGCCCAGAACTTCACAGGTGTTTTTGAAATGTTGAAAACAGTTGTTTCCACCATTACCGGTTCCAAAAACAAACAGAGTGTTTTTTATTTGGTTCGTCATGTTAATTTTCCAAATTTAGGCCGTAGTTCCGGCATCCACCGTCACAGTAGTTCCCGTGATTCCTTCGGCGGCATCAGAGAGAAGAAAGATCACGGAAGACGCGACATCCGCCGGGGTGGCCAGGCGACCGATGGGAGAACGTCTGCGAATGGAGTTGAGTTGCTCTTGATTGAGTCCGGCGGACATATCGGTTTCCATGTACCCGGGGGCGATGGCATTTACGGTGATCCCCTGTTTACCGACCTCGCGAGCAAGAGAGCGGGTAAAGCCGATCATGGCACTTTTGCTGGCGGCATAGACGGAAAGTCCATTGTATCCGGTGTGGGCCACGATGGAGGAGATATTGAGGATGCGCCCACCCGAAGCACCCAGCATGGTCCGCAGGACGGATTTCGTCAGCAGGATGGTTCCGGTCACATTCACGGCGATGGTTTCCTCGATATCCCGTTGGTGCAGGGTGGCGAGCACGCCGTCATGGGCGGTGGCGGCGTTGTTGACCAGTCCCCAGAGGGGGCCGTGTTGTTTTTTGATTTCGAGTACGAGAGGATGGATGGCTGCAAAATTGGCCAGATCTAGGGTTTTGAACGTAAGTCTTTTTGTTTCCCGGTTGCTTGTTTCCAGAAGCTTTGTCAGTTCATCACTGGGTTTGCGGCCGGTACCCACCACCTGGTAGCCTTCGTTTAAAAGCGATTTTGCGATTTGGAGTCCGAGACCGCGGGTGATCCCGGTGACCAGCACGGTTCGATTGGAATTTAACATGGTCATCGGTTTAGCTTGCCAGTGGGGGTAGTGTCAATTTGTTGTAAGATTTTTATCAACGCGGGCCTCTCATGTCGTTCCAGCGTTTGGGCGCACATTTCGGTGATGGCGTGTTTCACGTCCTCTTCGCAGGCGTTATCCTCGAGCAGAATCCCGGCCTCCACCAGTTGTCCCATGAAGGGGCTTTTGCGTCCACTGACTTTCACAAAGCGGACACCGGGCACGGCGCGGATCCGTTTTTCGACTTTTTCGGGATAGACTTTCGATCCGCCGACGTTGATGCAGCCGTTCGCCCGTCCGAGAAAGAGGTATCGCGTTTGGTCCGGGCTTTGTTCCACCAAGTCGCCGGTGTCCATCCATCCTTCGTCGTTTTGGAGGGTTTCGCTACCAAGATAGACCTGGGAGGCGTTTTCTTTTCGTATCCAAAGTCTGCCTTCGCCATCCACGCGCAGTTTAACGCCATCGCAACCCTCCCGGACGTATTTAATGGGGAAGCCTTCGCGCCCGTCTTTCACGGAGAATCCAACCCCGGCCTCGGTGGAGGCGTAGACATGGGTGATTTTGGCATTCGGAAACGCGTTTCGCAGTGCGGTGAGGATCTGCTGGTCGGCGATCTCTCCCCCGAGGGTGATCCATTTGAGGGGAAGTTCAGGAAATCCGGGCACCATGAGGCATTTTCGCCAAAGCGTGGGGGTGGCGGAAAGGGCGTTGCAGGATGTGGCCTTTAGAAATTCCAGTGAACGTTCAAAGGGCTTGTTGAGGTCGGGCAGCAGCAGTTGGGAGCCGCCTAAAAATGCTTGCAGATAAACCTGGAGGCCGGCGAATCGCTGAAGCGAATAAAGCAATCCCCAATGGACCGCTTTCCCTTTGCTTTTGTTGGTTTTGGTTTTTTGAGTCAGGTCCGCGAGACGGTGGGCCACCAACTTTGGCGTACCGGTGGTTCCGGAGGTGGGGATAATCCAGAGTGTGTCCAAGGAAGGTCTTGTTTCTTCAGAACAATCTCTTTTGTCCGGCACCCCCAATAAGGTCGAGGCTGGCAGGTGAAAGATTTCACCAAGAGGGCGGTCCGCCAGAAGTTGGGTGCAGTTGCCGCGATGATACAATTCCAAAAGTGAGGCGTCATCCTGTTCGGAGGGAAGCAGCAGGATGGATGCGGCGAATCCATCCAGTGCAAGCAGTGCCAAAGCGAGGTGCAGATTGGAGTCGCAAAGGACGGCCACGCGTTCCCGGGCGAGTGCGGCGTGGGTTTTCCGATAGGTGCTTCGAAACCGCAAGAGTTCTCCCGCGGTATACTCTTTATCCGG
>PXAS01000395.1 GCA_003565815.1 PVC group bacterium | reverse complement strand
GGATTCTCGCCGTCAGAGGGGGATACCAAAGCACAAGATGTAGTGGTTAGTCCAGCAAAGTGAATACCCCTAATATTTTATTATCAGTGTAAATCAGTGATATCAGTGGTTGAATTTTCTTATTCGCAAATAAATCGACAGGCCCTAAATCCGGGACTCGGAAGCGTTCGCAGATCGGAAGTCCCTTGCCGATAAGGAACCACGGATTGACACGGATGGGCACGGATTTTTATGGGGGGAACAACCACTGATCACACGGATGGGTTCTGATCTTGGGTTGGGGATGGGTACTGGAAAGTCAAATTTCCATCCTGCCGGATCAGTGGAAATCAGTGGGTTCAGTGGTTGATTTCAGAAGGAAACGAAGCACGGGCGTAGATCGGCAGTCCCTTGCCGATCACGGTTTCCTTCTCCCCATCATTCCCTCTCACATGCCCCCGATCCTTGGGCGAGGACTTTCCGACGTTCGGAAAGCTTTTGAGAACGTCTTCCGACGCTCGGAAGATTGGTCAACCCTGAATCCGTGGGATCTTTCTTGGCGAAGATCCCACGGATTCAAATACGCCAAAAAAAACCGCATCTTTGGAGATGCGGTTTTTTGTTTCGATCCGGCTTTTTGGAGCGCGGATGGAATGGTCTGGCTTACGGCCAGCGAATCATGACCACGTTGGAGCGTTCTTGAACGTTGCGGACGTTGTTACGTGCCAGCCCGCTGACGAAGAAGCCGTAGACTTGCCCGGATTGGGGGCGGAAGTTGTTCAAGGGGCTTTGGCCGATGTGGCCGCCTTCGACCGCATTGACGCTTTTCGCGGTTTGCCCGGTGCGCATCCACTCCCAAGTGGCCGCGTACCATTGTCCGCCCTGTTTCACGAGGATCCAGGGGTTGGCGTTCACGTTGGCACCGGCGGTGTTCCGCCCCGGCCAAACGCGGGCTTTGTCGAAGGGCAGGGAAATCATGCCGCCGCCGATGGTGACGTTGGGCAGGGTGGAGGTGACGGCCCATCCGGAAACGTCCGCGTGCAGGAATTTCACGTTGGACAAGTCGGCGTTCAGATCCACGCTTTCGCCGGTGTTGTTGATGATGGAACCGCCGCCGCCGCCGCCGATGGCATCTCTGATGGCTTGCTCGGCTGCTTCGGGGTCCAATTCCGACAAGTCGACATCGGTGAGGTCGGCGCTACCGGAATCATCCAGGGAACAACCGGTCATGTGGATCGCAAAAATTGCGGTGGAAATCAAAAGAAGGAATTTTTTCATAAATTTGTTCTTCAAAAGGTTAAATGTACAATGGGGGGAGGGCGTCTTCATTGCGACGTTTTCGGGAGGATCACATCACGTGTTATTTTTTTCATACAGGGGGACATTACTTAAGTCAAAAGAAAAAATGAACAAACGGAAGTTGTTTTTCAACTTTTTTTGTGGACTCACCGCTTCTTATTGTCAACTTTTTGCATTCAATTGTAAACCGGAGGCTGTTGATGTTTCGCGTTCAAATTAAATTTTCTTCGCGATACCACTCCGCGGTTTTTTTCAGGCCTTCGTCCAGGCCGACTTTGGGATTGTATCCGAAGTCGCGCTTGGCCTTGTCGATTTTGAAGGCGCGGTTTTGGCGATACCAGTCCACGCGCCGGGGAAAAATGGGCGGGGCGATCTTCAGGGGTTTGCAGATCTTTTCGCAGAGATGTCCGGCGATAATCACGGGGAGGACGGGGTAATGGGGGATTTTGACTTCCACGCCGAGGGCTTTGGCGGCGCGTTTGACGAGGTCTTCGATTTCCACGTAGTCTTCGTCGGCAATCAGATAGGCTTCGCCTTTTCCTTTTTCGGGGGCCATGGCGAGGACGAGGGCGTCCACGAGATTGTCAATGTAGAGGGGGTGGTAGAGGGTTTTTCCGTCCCCGAACATGGGGAATTTGCCTTGTTTGACTTTGCGGAAAATCATTTGAAAGCGTTCGGGATCCCCGGGGCCGTAGATGGCGGCGGGGCGGAGGATGGTGGCGTCGAGACCGCGCTCGGCGGCTTCGAGCACGAGGGGCTCGGCCTGATATTTGGTGCGCTGGTAGTAGTCGGCGGGATCGATGGGGGCGGTTTCGTCCCCGGGCGGGTTTTCGACGTTGCCGTGTACGCCGCAGGTGGAGCAGTAAATGAATTTTTTCACTTTGGCGGCTTCGGCGGCGGCGAGGACGTTGCGGGTGCCGCCGATGTTGACCTCGTCGTAATGGGACTCGGGCACGTTCAGTTCGCGGAAGGCGGCGGCGAGATGTTGCACGACGTCCACGCCTTCCATGCAGCTTTTCACCACTTCGGCGTCGGTTACGGAGCCGATGACGACTTTGGCGCCCCAGTCGCTGAGTTCGCGGGTTTTGAGTCCTTCTTTGTAGTCGAGGGCCACGACCTCGTGGCCGTCGTCGAGCAAGCGTTTGACCAATGCTTTTCCGGTGAATCCGGTGCCGCCGGTTACCAATATTTTCATGTGTTACTCCTGAGGTTCAATTGAAAAGGGGGGGGGCATGGGACCCTGTGGGGATGATCCTGAATGCGTGAGGTATTTAGCGGGAACGCAAGCGGGAAGCAAGCAGGCAAATGAAAAACAAACCGGCGGAAAACAGCAGTTCGTTGGCCAAGGTGAGCCAATGCGCGTCGGACCAAAGTCCGTGCGACCAACGGAGGCCCGTGAAAAATTCGAGGGGGGCGGGGATGCGTTCGGAGGTGAAGGGCCAAAACAGGCGGAGGCCTCTGCCGCGGGTGAACAGGTCCATGAGCAAGTGGAGCTGGTAGGAGAGGCAAATGACGGCAAACCATTTCTTCCGGGAGACGAAGGGAAAAAAGGGGTGGAGGCCGATGGCCAGGACGGCGGACGCGAGGAGGCCGAAGAAGATGGAGTGGCTTTGCTGGTTGTGGAATCGATGCATATCCCGGGCGATAAGCCCGAGGACGGCATCGAAGTCGGGGAGGATGGAGAAGAGTAAAAAAAGGCCAAACAAGGTCCATCGCATCAGCCGGGTTCGCTGCCAGGCGGGGCCCATGCGGTCTTTGAGAAAGAACCACAAACAGGCGCCCATGGAAAAATGGGCGACGGGGGAGGGCATTTCAGCCGATCTCCTTCGCGGGCACTCCTCCGACGACGCTGTTTGCGGGGAAGGATTTGGTGACGACGGCGCCGGCGGCGAGGACGCTGTTTTCGCCGATGGTGACACCGTCGATGACGGTGACGCGGGCGCCGAGCCAGCAGTTTGCGCCGAGGGCACAGGGGCCTTTGGTTTCCATGCCGTCCTGATCGGCGAAGGGGACGTCGCTTTTGTGGTCGTATTCGCCGCCACTGAGCAGGTAACTGTAGGCGCCGATCATGCAACCGGCGCCGATGGTGAGGTCGTTGGAGGAGAAGACCTGGCAGTTGGAGGAGAGGTTGGCGCGCTTTTCCAGCTTGATGTCGCCGCCTTTGCAGTACACGATGGAGTTCCGTCCTATGTACACGTCGTCCCCGATGTCGATGCCGCGGTTGTTGACGCCTTTGGCGTCGATGACGGCGTTGTCGTCGATCACCACGTTGTCGCCGATGCGGATTTTATGGGCGTGGCGGATGGTGACATTGCGCCCGAAGATCACCTTGCGACCGATCCGCGGGAACATGAGGGGGTACAGCTTCGCGCGGAGCAACAGGCCGAGGGCCCCGGGGATGCCGCCGAAAAAGAGGGCGAGGCATTCGCCGAGGATGACCTTTCCCATGGATTGATCGCCATAAACGAGGGCGCGGTAGGTGGCGAAGCCGCCTTTTTTGCGGCCCTTGACTTTGAATTGGGCTTCTTCGTTCGTTTCGTCGGTCTTCACTTCGATGTCATTGGACATTGGCGGTCTCCAAAAAGCGGCGGTGCCAGATTGCGGTGTTGATCATGCCCCAGAGAACGTGGTTGTGGTTGTGTTTCATGTCCACGTGTTCTTGAATGAGCTGTTCGACATAGCCGGGGTTCATGTTTTCGCGGATGACGGGGGAGTCCATCAGCAGTTCGGTCATATAGTCTTTGAGCTGGTTGCGCAGCAGGTGTTTGACGGGCAGGCTGTAGCCTTGTTTGCCGCGATAGACGATGTGCTTGGGCAGATAGGGTTCCAGGGCTTTTCTGAAAATGTGTTTGGTTTCCATGCCTTTGAGTTTGAGGCTGCCGGGCATGCGGGCCACGCATTCGACGAGTCGGTAGTCGAGGAAGGGGACGCGGATTTCGAGGGCGCTGGCCATGCTCATTTTGTCGACTTTCATGAGCACGCTGTCGACCATGATGAAGCGGGTGTCGGTGTACAATTCCGCGTTGAGGCGGTCGCGGGTGCGGCATTTTGCGCGGCAGGTCCGCAGGGGGCCGAAGGGGTCGAAGCTCACGTCGCGGCGAAACGCGTCGCTGAAGAGGTTTTCCTCGAGGGATTTGGAGAGGAAAAATTGCCAGCGGATCTGTTCCGCCTCTTCGGGGAGGAGGCTGCCTTCCACGAAGCGTTTGAGCATGTTGACCGCGCCTTTTTTCTGGGGACGGTCGGGCATGGACAGTAAAATCGGGGCCACCATTTTTTCGCGGATCACTTTGGGGATGGTGGCGTACATGCGGTTCATTTTCGAGGCCTTGAAGCGGTCGTATCCCGCGAAAACCTCGTCGCCGCCTTCGCCGCTGAGAATCACGCTGACGTCCTGTTTGGCTTTTTGGCAGAGGAGCATCAGGGGAATGGAGGAAAGGTCGGTCATGGGTTCGTCGAGATGCCAAATGGACTTCTCGATGAGTTCGGGGGTCATTTCATTGACCATGAGGACGTGACTTTCGGTGCCGAACTGCTCGGAGACGGTTTTGGCGTAGTCCAGTTCGCTGAAGCTTTTGTCTTCGTAGCCGATGGTGAAGGTGCGGAGGGTGCCCGTAATGTGCTTGCGCATCATGGCGACGATGGCGCTCGAGTCGAGTCCGCCGGACAAAAACGCGCCCAGGGGCACATCGCTGACGAGGCGGGATTTCACCGCGTCTTCGAGCAGTTCCTGCACCTGGCGCACCGCTTCTTCGGGGTCGGTGAGGGTGGGCGGATCTTCAAATTTCAGGTCCCACCATTCTTCGATCTTCATGTCGCCGTTTTTCCAGCTCAGGGTGTGGCCGGGGGGCAGTTTGTGAATGCCCTCGAACATGGTCATGGGGGCGGGCACGAATTCGTGTCCCAGGTAGTGATAGAGCGCCTGGCGGTTGAGGCGGCGTTCGAGTTTGTCGTGTTCGAGCAGGGATTTGATTTCGGAGGCGAAAAGCAGTTGGCCGTCAACCACCGTATAATAGAGGGGTTTGATGCCGATGCGGTCCCGGGCGATGAACAATTCGCCGGTGGTGCGGTCCCAGGCGGCGAACGCGAACATGCCCTGGAAGTGGTTGACGCAGTCTTTGCCGTACTCTTCGAAGGCGTGTACAATGGTTTCGCTGTCCGAATGGCCTCGGAACACGTGGCCTTTGGCCTCGAGTTTGACGCGGATTTCGGCGAAGTTGTAGATCTCGCCGTTGAAGACCACGAGGACGTTGCCGTCCTCGTTGGCAATGGGTTGCCGGCCCAGCTCCGAGAGGTCGATGATGCTTAGGCGCCGATGGCCGAGGGAGACCTTGTCTTCGCAATGAATGCCGTGTTGGTCCGGCCCGCGATGGGCCAGTTGCTCCGTCATCCGGTGCGCCAATTCTTCGTCGTTCCAGGTAAAACCACAAATACCGCACATAAAAAAGCTTTCTGATAAAAGTGAAAAAGGGGATTTCCCTTTTTCTTATACCTTGAGGGGCCAATCACAAGTTGAAATCGCGATAGGATTCGGTTGAGGGCGCATCTCGGAAGTGGTGACATCCAAACCGTAGCTGCAACTGTCCCAGTTGCAGAAGCGTTTCGAAGCTGGGGACAGCTTCGACTACGGCGATGGACCGTAGCTGCAACTGTCCCAGTTGCAGAATGTGTTTCGAAGCTGGGGACAGCTTCGACAACGGCGATGATCGTAGCTGCAACTGTCCCAGTTGCAGAATGTGTTTCGAAGCTG
>PXAS01000148.1 GCA_003565815.1 PVC group bacterium | reverse complement strand
GTTTTCGGAGAGGGGATCGCGGAATTGTTTATGAATCCCTATAATTTCAAGGTGTGGGCCTGTCCGCTGGAAGGGATGGACCATCATTGGATTGGCGAACGGGTGGCGGTGCCGGAGATGGAAGAGGTGATGCGCGCCATTCGCAGCGGGGAAGACCACAAAAGCTGGGGGCCCAACGCCACCTTCCGTTTTCCTCGTCACGGCGGCACCGGGGCGGTGTGGAAAGCGTTGGCGGAACGCTTGCCCGCCGAACGGTGTCATTACGGGGATCCGGTGGTACGCATCGATCCCGGGGCGAAAGTCGTGGAAACCCGAAGCGGATTGCGGGTGGGGTATGGGGACTTGTTGACCACGCTGCCGCTGGACGATCTCATTCACCTTTGTCCCGGGGTGGTGCCGCCGGAAACGGCAGGCAAACTCGTTTCTTCCGCCACCCATATCGTCGGGGTGGGATTGCGGGGACAGGCCCCTTCGGAATTGTCCGGAAAATGCTGGATGTATTTCCCGGAGGCCCACTCCCCGTACTATCGGGTGACCCAGTTCAGCCATTATAGCCCCCACAACGTCCCCCGGCCCGGAGAGCAATGGTCGCTCATGGCCGAAATTTCCGAAAGTCCCCACAAACCGGTGCAAAGCGGAACCCTGGTGGCGGAGACCCTCCGCGCATTGGCTGCGGACGGGATGATTCCCGATCCCGGCGCCGTGATCGGGACCACCCACCGCCGGTTGCCCAAAGGATATCCCACCCCCTTTCTGGGGCGCGACAAAGTGGTGGACCCGGTGTTGCGGGCCTTTGAAGCCGTCGACATCTACAGCCGCGGACGCTTCGGCGCCTGGAAGTACGAGGTCTCCAATCAAGACCACAGCTTCGCCCAAGGTTACGAATGCGTGGAGCGCCTGCGACAAAGCGGCGGAAAGGGCGGGGGCGAGGCCTTCGAACCCACCCTGCACCGTCCGGCTTGGGTGAACGGGCGGGTGAATGAATAATGGATATGAAACTTCACATCATGGGTAAATATGGTATGGTTTCCCTATGAAGAAAGCCAAACCCATTGCCGTGGACTTATTTGCCGGAGCCGGAGGAATGTCTCTAGGATTTGAGCAAGCGGGGTTTGACGTAGTTGCGTCCGTAGAAATTGATCCCATCCATGCCGCCACACACAAATTTAATTTCCCAAAAACCACCACTTTGGCTCGCTCGGTAGTCGGTTTGAGAGGGGCGCAAATTCTGTCCGAAGTGGGTGGATCGGTCTCCTCCCGTTCTGTTGATGTGGTGTTTGGCGGTGCGCCTTGCCAAGGCTTTTCCCTGATCGGGCAGAGAATGCTGGACGATCCGCGGAACCGACTGGTGGGGCAATTTGTTCGGCTTGTGGTGGAATTGGATGCCAAATATTTTGTTTTTGAAAATGTGAAAGGCTTGACCATTGGCAAGCACCGTACATTTTTAAATCACTTAATCGAAGCGTTTCGCAGGCAGGGTTATCAAGTGCTGAATCCTTGGAAGGTATTGAATGCCAAGCATTATGGCGTGCCACAACACCGGGAGCGTCTATTTCTAATCGGTGCGAAAACCGGATGGCCCCTCCCTGAATATCCCACGGCCTTTACGGGAAATTACGGAGACCTTTTTGCCTCCGATGAAACCCGGCCTATCCCAACATGTGAAGAAGCCTTGGGGGATTTACCTGACTGTGAAAATTTCGAAGACCTCTCCCAATGTGATTCAGTTCAAGTTTCTCCTATGGAATCACAAAGCGAATATGCACGGGAAATGCGCTGTTTGACCCGGAATTGTTGGCATTACGGATCGCCAAGGGTATGGAATCCAGCGGTTTTGACATCAAGCGCCCGCACCTCGCACACGGAAATATCACGCCTGAGATTCGAAAATACCCCGCCTGGAGAGGTCGAGCCGATCTCAAGATTCTTCAAGTTGCACCCCAAAGGCCAATGCAACACCTTGCGCGCGGGAACGGATTCTTCCCGCGGGGCTTTTACAAGTCCAAGGCCGATCCATTACGAAAAACCACGATGCATCACGGTTCGCGAAATGGCCCGGTTACATGGATATCCCGATTGGTTTCGTTTTCACGTGACGAAATGGCACGGTGCCAGACAAATTGGAAATTCCGTCCCCCCGCCTTTGGCACGAGCCGTTGGGGGTGTTATAATGCAGGCAATGGGTGTTCAGCCTGAAAAATCGGAAAGCATGCTTGAACTTGGTGATCCCGCTTTGCTTGACATGGACATGACTCGTGCCGCAAAATACTGGGATGTACAGGTCCCCATACAGCCAAGAAATCGGAAAAGCGGGTCACGCAAACGCAAACAAGCTGAAATCGAACAGGAACGCCTGGTGACCGGAAAAATTTGATTATGAGTGCCAAAAATAAATCCGCCAATCGATATTCGGCCATCATGGAACGAATATTTTTTTCAAAATACACCAAGGGTGCAGAGGAAATCGTCTTTGAGCGGGATGACCTGATTACCGCCTCCACCGCCCTTGGGATTCACCTTCCGAAAAATCTGGGGGATGTGATCTACTCGTTCCGATACCGTAATAAATTACCTGAAAATATTTTGAATACGGAGCCTCCTGACAAGGAATGGGTAATTGAAGGCCAGGGTAAGTCCAAGTACGCTTTTCGCCTGGTTGCCGAAAGTCATATTGTTCCCAATAAAAGACTTGCTGAAGTCAAAATACCCGACGCAACCCCTGAGATCGTATCCATGTATGCTTTCTCTGATGAACAGGCGCTTTTGGCGAAAGTGAGATACAATCGGCTTTTGGATATTTTCCTGGGCTTGGCGACATATTCTTTGCAAAATCATTTGAGGACAACTGTCAAAAGTGTGGGCCAAGTGGAAATCGACGAAATTTATATTGGAGTAGACAAGCGAGGTTGTCATTATGTGTTGCCCGTGCAAGCAAAAGGAGGAACGGACCAGTTGTCCATGGTGCAAACCAAACAGGACTTGGCCTGTTGTCGTGAAAAATTTCCAGATCTGATCTGCAGAGCCATTTCGGCGCAGTTCCTGGATTCGAATGTCATCGTTCTTTTCGAGCTTACCTTGGAAGGATCGGAAATCAAAATCGTGGAAGAAAAGCACTATCGACTTGTTCCCGGTGATCAAATTCAGGCCAAAGAATTATTGAAATACGCCAACAGGTCCAAACAATAGGCCAAATTTAGTCTTCATCCTTGAGCGCAAAGAAAATGCCTGTTACTATAACTCCTATAACTCGGATCTTACGGTGAGTTGGGCGTGCCGGCGTCCTTTGGGTCAAACTCGACCTCGGCTTTGTACGTGACGCCGTTTTCGTTCTTCCCTCGAAAAGAAAATCGGATCATCTGCGGCAGAAAATCGTAGGGGATGCCTTCCCGCAGTTCTTCCCAAGTGACGGCGGTATCATTGAGGAGCAATTCCGGGTCCGCGAGACCCGCGGCGTGCTCGTTCGGGATGATCGTCAGCACATAATCGAGTTCGAAGACGTCCACTTTCCGTCCTCGTCCGGTTTCCGGATCCAACTCGAAGAAATACACCCGGTCCAGACTTTGGATCTGGATTCGGTTTCGATCCGCCTTCAACTCATGGAAGAATCCTTTTTGGACGGGGCGGTCGTTCAACAACACCACGACCTTTTGCTGTACCGCGTCATAGCCCACGGTGGCCGGAGCTTTCTCAAACAAGCGCAACCCATGCGGTTGAACGTTCATCGTCATGATCAAATCCGATTCCCGGCGCGCGGCATGCAATTCCTCCTCCCGTCCGTCCATGACCACCTGCCGCACCAGGACTTGAAACGGATTTTCACCCATTTCCGCGGCAATGGCCCGACTTTGCAGATTTTCGATGGCGGCTTGCACCTCTTCGACGGTTCTCCCCACCAAGCCCAATCCCCGATCCTTGCCCTCCTCATACAAGGCCAGGGCGCGTTGCAGGGCGAACGCCGCCTTGGCGTATTCTTCCGTGCGCTCATAGAGGTTCCCCAAACGCAAGTAGGCATTGATGTCGTAAACGCTCTGATCCGGGGGAATTTCCAGGACGCGATGATACTCACGAATCGCGAGTTGAACCTGATTCAATTTTCTCAGCAATTCCGCGGCCAGGTAGTGTGCCACCTCGTCATCCGGATTGATCTCAAACGCTTGCTGGCAAAGCGTGTGGGCCAATTCCTTTTCCTGCAAAAACCCGGCCCCCGCCGCCTGCAAATACAGAAAGCGCGCTTCATGGGGCGCCCGTTCCGCGCAGGCGGCCGCGCGTTCCTTGAGCAACTCATATTCCTCCCGTTGAAACAGGGTCAACAGGTGGTCAATCAACAGATCCGTGGCTTGATGCGAAGCTTCGCCCCGAAGATGGAACCGCAAAAACGGGAAAGCGTCGTCCCCCAGTTCCTCGTGAATCTCCCGGATCAGCTTGCGCAAGGGATCCCGGGAAAGATTGCGACTCTCCAGCATGGCTTTTCGTCTCGATTCCGGCCACGTCGGTCGGATGCCCATTTCCAAGAGCGGGATCAGTTTGCGGGCCCGGGTGGCGACTTCGGGATCCGCATGGGTGGACGCCTCGCGCAGAGGGGGCAACGCCGCTTCGCCCTTGTCCCACAAGGCCGCGGATGCGGCTTCCCGTTCGGTAAAAGCATCGGCGCCCAATTGCTCGATCAGGTCGGCGATGCTTGCCTCTGCCACGGTTCTTCCCGCAAGCAGGAGGAACAGGATGGCAAATGAAAATCGGGTGCGCATGTTGGACCGGTTTTCTCAACCCGGCAAAAGGCGGGAGATGATGTCGTGTCGTTCCGCCGCGATGTCCAGATTGCATTCCGGTTTGCCCGCGCGGTGATACCAGTACCGCGCATTGGACAGATCGCCCTCCTCGCGGTGCAGATTGGCGTGTACCCAGGCGCCGTCCGGGAGGTCGCCCTGTTGACAAAGCGTGTGGGCCCGCTCCCAATTGCCCTTTTCCGCATGCCAGAGGGCCTGCAAGGGCGGCGACCAGGAAGAGTCGGGCGCATCGTGTTGTCGGCAGTGTTCGAGAAATTCCTGTAGCGTGTTCATGCAAACACCTTGAACCCGGAGCCGCCAAAGTGCAAGGAAAAATGAGGAAGGAAAGCGCGGCTGCACGGCGGATGTTTTTTGAAGAGAAATGGTGGGGAATCAACGTATGGAGGCGGAGCGTCCCGCTCCGGGATCCTTAAATGGGACTATGGAGACAACAAATGATGAAAACACCCGGCGCGGGAAGCACCGCCTCCATATTTGCGACACCCCTCGTAGCCACTGATGCGACGGGGTCCGTCCCGAAACAAGGAATCAGTCTCGGCGGGGTCCGCCGAACGACTCTTGACACGACGCTTTTGTCTCGACATGGCAAAACACCTTCGGTTACAATGCCCAAAATGAAGTCACCGGCGCAAACATGAGAAACGGAACCTCCAGCTACCAATTCGACCCAATCGCAAAGCGCCTTAGCGAGGCAGTCCCTGCCGCAGGATCTTCCCCGGCTCAAAATCTCCCCTATCAAGCCAACGCCCTGAATCAGTATACTTCGATTGCCCCTTTAACCCGTTCAACCCCTGCAATCCCTGCTATCCCTGCAACCCCTGCCTTTGACCTCGACGGCAACCTCACCGATGACGGCGACGGCACCACCTTCGAATGGAACGCTGATTCGAAGCGAGGGGGCGAGCGGAGAAGGACGACGCTTGCGTCGCCCGGAGGGTGCGGGGCCAAAGGGATGGCCACGCATCAAAACCGCATGGTCCACGTTGAAAAAGATGACATGGTGATGCTCAACACCTTCGACGCCAACGGAAACATCAGCGAATACATCAACCTCGCCAACGGCGACATCGACGCCCATATGGAATATGACGCCTTCGGCCGCAAGATCGTGGATGAAACCTACAACAACTTCCAAGGCCACCCCTACGGCTTCTCCACCAAATACGAAGACACAGAAACCGGTTACCTCTACTACGGATATCGCTTTTACGATCCCCAGTCAGGCAGATGGCCAAATCGCGATCCGATTGAGGAGCAGGGTGGGTATAACCTTTATGGGTTTGTGGGGAAT
>PXAS01000453.1 GCA_003565815.1 PVC group bacterium | reverse complement strand
GGCGATGTTTTCCGCCTCACGGGCCCAGAGCATGGCGCTCAAGCGCTTGTTGGCGGTCACCGCCGGTCATTGCCGCCCTCCGAACGGTATAACTCGGAATCATCGGAGGCGCACAGACGGGCGCCTTGTGCCAGATACAGCTCCACGCTGGATTTCAGTTGCAGGGCGCCGCAGATCCAGGCGCCCGGAGAAATTTCCAAGCGTCCACCGCCGGATTGCGACAATTGATCGATTCGGGTTTGGACGTGCCGGGTGAATTCAGACGGCGTACTGACGTTGCAGAAAGCGCGGAAGGCGGCGTGAGATCAAGCGTTCGGTCTCCCCCGAAGGCTTTTTCCCATGTTCAGACTTTCCCAACACACTTTCGCACGCCCCCCTTCGCCCCAGCCGATGCGGCGATCGGCGCTCCTGTCCCCCTTCGCCCCCTCTCAAAACCGATCAACCATCCCGGTTCGCCACAAAAGGCTTTTCGAACAGGCTTTCGCCAGCACCAATGCGCGATTTGGTTTGATTTCGCGGCAAAAAAAACACCCCGTGAAAACGGGGTGTGTTCAAGCCGATGTTGGATCGGATTAGCGGGAGTAGAATTCCACCACGGTGGCAACGTCGCCAATCACGGGAATTTCTTCGCGACCGGGCACATAGGTCAGGCGGGCGCTCATTTCCGCTTCGTCCACGGCCACATAAGGGGTCTTGGTGGAAACGGCGAGGGCGCTCTTGAAGCAATCCAGATTTTTGCTTTTTTCGCGGGTGGTGATCACGTCCCCCACTTTGACGTGGTAGCTGGGGATGTCCACTTTTTTGCCATTCACGAGGAAATGGCCGTGGTTCACGTATTGGCGGGCCGCGAAAATGGACCGGGCAAATCCGGCCCGCAACACCACCGTATCCAAACGGGATTCGAGCAACTGAATGAGCACTTCCGGGGTCGGGTCCTGACTGCGGGCGGCTTTTTCATAAGCCAAACGCAGTTGTTTTTCGCTCATGTTGTACTGAAAACGAATGCGTTGTTTTTCCATCAACTGACGACCATAGTCGGACAGTTTGGAAGGACGGCGACCGCGTCCGTGTTGTCCGGGCGGTTGCGGGCGGGTTTCCAAATATCTTTGCGACTTGGGGGTAATGGCGACACCCAGCCGGCGTGATTTTTTTGCTTTCGGTCCACGATAACTCATGAAATCTCCTGAAGATATACTCAAAATTGATTCCGCGACATGCGGTAAACGGGTCCGCCCTTATACGCATCACAATTATAGTTGCAATAGAAAAAGCGGGAATTTTGCATGCGACCTCCTCCTTGGGTTCATTCGGAGGAGGCGGGGTCCCCATACCGGGAATTGTCCAGGGACAAGAACCCGGTCCCCTCCCCGATTTGCCCCTGAAAACCAGGGGGCGACCCGACGGGACGACGCCGGTCCACCCGGCCGTCCACATACACCACGTGCGTATGTCCACCGTGACGAAAGCCCTGCGTGCCGCCTTCACGTCCAACAAAATCGGAGTCCAAGGGACCCGGCAACGGCGAACGCATGAATTTGTTGGCCCCGCTGATGAATTCTCCATCTCCGAACATTGCCGTCCGCCCGGGGTTCGTCACTTGGGTGATGCGGGCGGACGCCACATCCCGGACGACTTGCCCCCTGACGACAATGAACATGCCGCCCAGATAACTGGCATTGTAATTGTAACCGGTATAGGGTTCTTCCCGCCAATTGTCAGCCCCGCGGAAAGAGGGACACTGCAGGAGGTTGTCGGCCCCGTATTCCTGCCAAATCCAGCCGGGTTCCACCTTGCCGGTTTCATGGATGAAAAAGTCCCACCCTTTTTGCGTGCCGCCATCGGAGACCAGTGCCGGAGGAAAACGGCCCTGGTTTTCAACCAGAAAAACGCCCACGCCCTGGCTCATCGCCCGCAGGTTGGCCATGCACTGCGTGGTTTTCGCGCGTTCCAACGCCCGTCCGATCATGGGCACGGCAATGGCGCTCAACAGCAGAATCACGGCCATGACCACCAGCAACTCAATGAGGGTGAATCCGCGTCGCTTCATGGCGTGGCCTCCTCCTCGATACGCCGGGCCCGGAAAAACGTATGCGTGCCGCTCGGGGATTCTGCTTCGACATCCCGCCAATCGGGTTGCCGCAAGGAAGGCGACCATTCCAGCACCCAGCCCGGCAGTTCCCCGGCATCCGGATGCAGCAGCGCGGGTGCCCCGCTTGAATTCAGTTTCATCCCGACGGCATTTTTTTCCACGGCGGGGGCTTCCAACCAAGGAAAATGACGGATTTCCCAGCGTCGTCTTTCCGTCGCGGGGCGAACCACGGTCACCGCGTCGATCTCCGTGCGAATCTGTCCTTCGGGAACTTCAATCCGCACATAGTGGAATTCGGACGGCGGGGAAACGCCATCGGGGACAAGCAAATCGGACAGGTCGAAACCCGTTCCGCCGGCACCGCCCCGATATCGTTCGATCAACTGCACCAAAGGCAATCCCGCCAAATCCATCACCTGCAAGGAAGGATCGGGCGGGATCGTCGGGTCGGTTGGCGCGCCCCAGGTCCCGTCCTCCTCCAGCCAAATGCGTCCCAAAGTGGGGAACATGCCCAGTCGGGGCTGATTTTGAAAATAAAACCAATTCGTCCCGTCCGCGCTCACGGAAACCACGCCGTTTTTGCTGTTGACGCCGATTTTATCCCTACTGGCAAGCGTATAGGAACCGGGATGGTTCGAATATTGATCGTATAACCCCCCGCCCTGAAAAAAGCTGTTGCCGAAGACGAGGAAATCGATGCCATAGGGGTTTTCGGGGCGGTTGACAATCGCCTCTCCCATCTTCAGCACCAAATGACCGCCCCCGCCAATGGAGACCAGTTCGGTCCAGTCCCATGGGGGATAGACGGGCACCACCGTGACAGAGGGTTCCATTTCCATGCCCGCATAGGTGTCGATCGTGGGACGCCCCAGTGCGGAAGATTTTTCATCATATCCGTCGTGATACCACACGCCCGACTCGTAGGAGACCACCTCCACGGCCCAGGGAGAATCCCCCCGGACCGCGGGGGCAATCAGGATGAAGCACAACGCCAAAAATCCCGCCGTTCGTGACAGGGACTGTCGCGCTACCGTAGATCGGCAGTCCCTTGCCGATAACCCCACCTTCAAGAACGCCGGCGAAGCCATGTGAAGACCCCCAATCCGATGACAAACAACGCGATCATATTCGGTTCGGGAATGGCATTGGGTGCGGATGACTCAAGATTCCAATCCGCCTCATACGAAAACCCATATGCTTTTCCGGGAACGACAGAGGTGAGGGAAACCCCCGCCCCAGACATTTCCCAAGTGGATCCCGTGGCATCACCCGACCAAAACGACCACCAGTCCCGGGGGTTTTCGCCATTGGTGGTGTCCCGGTGATGCATGTGAATCCCGTCGTCAAAGGCAATGGCCTCCAGGAAGGGATCTCCCCAGTCGGTGTTAAAGGTAAAGTTCAAGGCTGAATCCAGAAGTTCCAGGTTCACCATGGCCTCATAGACCGAACCGTAGGCCCCGGAGTCAAAATTCAACTGCCAGGTTCTGGAATCGGGATTCTGACCGTCATTCCAATCCACGACAAAAAAAATGTTTTCCGCCCCCGAGCCGAAAGTGGCATCAATGTTGGAGACAATGGGATTGGCTTGGGCGGGTGCGCTCGCCCCGGCAAAAGCCAAGGCGGCGATCGCGGTGAAAACCGCGCGTTGACGTATAAACGTCTTCATAAGTATTCCTGTTCTGCCTCGTTCGCGGAGGCGTTTGGGGTTTGGGTCTTGATGTCCTCGTGAGACACCGTTGAAGTCACCCGTTACGTCTTCTGGCTTCCGGCTTGACCTTTGTTTCCCCTTCCGCTCACTTTCCTTGGAGAGTTGTGCGCGTGGCATGGAAACATTGTATCCGGTTACAGCGGCGCGTCCGCAGTCGATTTTCACGACTTTCCGTTTAACAGATGCTTTTTCGATTGGTTGCAATACCACATATAGGCATTTCTTAGGTGAGAACAAGCCCATTCGAGAAAAAATCGAAACTTTTCAGAACTTTTCCTTTTCGTTTCTTCGGAGAATCGCTATCTACCAAGCATCACTGACTGAAACAGCGATCCTCTTCCAAGGAGATTCATCATGCCGATCATCATTACCCTGGGCGTTATCCTCGTCATTCTGCTCATCCCGATTTTTTGGGGCGTGGGCGCGTACAACAAACTGGTCACCTTGCGCAACCGCTTTAAAAACGCATTCGCGCAAATCGACGTGCAGTTGAAGCGCCGTTACGATTTGATTCCCAATCTCGTGGAAACCGCCAAAGCCTACATGAAGCACGAGAGCGAAACCCTGGAGGCCGTGGTGGCGGCCCGGAACCAAGCGCAGTCGGCGGAAAAAGCCGCGGCGGCGGATCCCGGCAATGCCGCCGCGATGAAATCCCTGCTTGGCGCGGAGGCGGGCCTCACCGGCGCCATGGGGCGCCTGTTCGCGGTGGTCGAATCCTATCCCGACCTCAAGGCCGACAAAAACATGCGGCAGCTCAGCGAGGAACTCACCTCCACTGAAAATAAAATCGCTTTCGCCCGCCAACACTACAACGACAGCGTCATGACGTACAATACCCGGCGCGAAGTGTTCCCCTCCGTGATCGTGGCCAACATGTTCAACTTCGGACCCGCCACCCTGTTCGAAATCACGGACAGCGCGGAAAAGGAAGCCCCCAAAGTCTCCTTTTCCTGATGCCACCCTCCCTGCACATTCTTCCCCGCACCCCGACCGACCCAGACGCCGCGTCCCTTCCCGCTTCGGCACAAACCGCAAACAATCGCAGACCCCACCCGTTGCATGAAGGCAAACCCCGGGTGGCGTACCGCATCATGTCCATGCAGTTGGACGCCGCCGAGCGCGACATGCTCTATCGCCGGGGGCTGGTCGAAGGGCGCGTGCTCAGGCTGATCCACAATGACTTCAAAGGCCGACTGGTCGTGCAGATCGACGGTCTGCACATGATTCTGGGCAGGAACGAAGGACATCGCATCATGGTCCGCATGAAACCCATGATCCCGTCCCCACAATGACCCGGGCATTCTCCCCCATGAAACACCGGCATTCCCCACAACCGTACTGGGTACTCCTGGGCGGATGTATCCTTGCTTTTTTAAGCGCCTCTTTCAACGCCGGGCTCTTTTTAACCTTGGGTAACTCCGTCGGACAGATGAGCGGTGAGATTTCCCGCATGGCGCTGAATGTGACGCACCGGGAGTTGAACGACCTGGGTGCCAACGTGCTCCTCACCATCAGCGCCTTTCTCGTGGGCGCCGCCATCGCCGGGTTCACCATTCATCATCCCACCCTGGACAAAAGCCTGCCTTACGGCCGTTGCATGATGTTCATTGGCGGATGTCTGGTGAGCGCACATTTCTCCTTGCAAACCTTTCCCAGAGCCGCGCTGGCATTCGGCGGGTTCGCATCCGGATTTCAAAACGCCATCGCCACCCATTACCGGGGCATCGTACTGCGCACCACGCACATCACCGGGCTCATGACCGACGTGGGCAGTCATTTGGGCATGTTTTTCCGCGGTCACCAAATCGCATTCTGGAAAATCTGGGTCCCCGCCGTCGTGATTTTTTTCTTTTTCATTGGCGGTATATTCGGTTCCTGGCTCTATCTCGCGGACACCCCGTTCCTGCTCATCCTTGCCGGCGCCTATTTTTTCGGCGGATTCGCATGGTTCCTGGTCAACCGGGTCCTGTTCAATGATGGTGCAATGCGCCTCCGGCGCACAAGTCCTCCCGAAAGCGCGTAAAGCGAGAAAAGAGGCGGCACGCACTCCAGGGTCGTTTCGCGTCAAGCCGTTGACAACCATGGTGTGCCATCCCTTCTCCAGCGAGCTTGCGAGGGTTACTCCCGTATCCTTTATCCGCGGCGAAGCCGCCCCCCATCCTCAAACCACTTTCTTGCGTTTCCGCTCATCGTACAAATCCACCATGCGGTCCACCATTTCCGCGTCATATTCGCGAAGTCCGCTGAGCACCATTTTCTTTTCCCCGGTGCCCACCACTTC
>PXAS01000160.1 GCA_003565815.1 PVC group bacterium | reverse complement strand
TTGCGTCGGATTTCGAGTTTTCGGGGGGTCAACGCATCTTCTGATGGTGCAATCCCCCCGAAAGCTCGGAAGGCGGCGTGAGATCAAGCGTTCGGTCTCCCCCGAAGGCTTTTTCCCATGTACTGGCTTTTCAACCACACTTTCGCACGCCCCCTCGCGAAACCCCATGATTCATGCCAAGTCGCAGGGAAAGGCTTGTCGAACGGGCTACAGCTACAGTTTGAATGCCACCAATTCCGAGGTGCGCACCACACCCGAAGAAAAGTGAAAAAAGGATTGCCACGCGGCGGGAAACCCGTATATAGGACAGCTCTATTTCAGGGCACATGCCCTGCGGACCCAATTTCAACCGACTCACACAGGAAACATCAAACATGTCAGTACGTATTCGCTTAAAGCGCATGGGCAACAGAAACAATCCCTTTTACCGGATTGTCGTTGCCGACGGCCGCAACCCGAACGAAGGCAAAGCCATCGAATATTTGGGCACCTATGACCCGAAATCCGCCACCGGGCGGGTGGTGCTCAAGCACGACCGCTATCAATATTGGCTCGGCGTTGGCGCAACCCCCTCCGACACGGTTCGTTCCATCGTTCCCCGCGCCATCGAGCACGCCAATACCCTGCCGAAAAAAGAAGTGGCCGACAGCGACGCTTCCTCGGCAAACGATCAGGCAAACGAACAGGCGAGCGAGCCGGAAGCCGTCGCCGAAACCGCATCGGAAACCGTCAACGCCGGTTAATTTCCCATGCGCGACGTACTTTTGGAGATTCTGCGGGCATTGGTGGAATCCCCGGAAGAACTGGATCTTCGTGAAATCAACGGAGACCAAACCACGTTTTATGAATTGCGCTGTGCCCCGACTGACGTGGGCACGGTCATTGGCAAAAACGGAAAAACCATCAGCGCGATTCGCACCGTGATCAATGCCGTCGCCCACCGGGATGACCGCATGGCCGTGTTCGAGGTCATTGAGCCCTAAACGCTCCGTCTCCACGGCTCCCCGTGACCCCAAGCTTGTTTTCGGAACCATCATGTTGCGGATTGATGTCATTACCTTGTTCCCGGAAATGCTTTCCGGTTTTCTGGAACTGTCCATGATGAAGCGGGCCTCCCAATTGGAGAAGGTCCGCTTTTCTTTTGTCAATCCCCGCGATTTCACCGAGGACATCCACCGCACCACCGACGACCGCCCCTATGGCGGCGGCCCCGGCATGGTGATGAAACCGGAACCCCTCTTCAAAGCCATCGAATCTGTGAAAACCCCGGAAAGCCGGGTCATTCATCTGAGCCCCCAGGGCAAGGTGTTTACCCAATCCGCGGCAGAAACCCTCGCGAAGGAATCCCACCTGGTGTTTCTGTGCGGACATTATGAAGGCGTCGATGAACGGGTCATTGAACAGTGGGTCGACGAGGAAATCAGCATCGGGGATTACGTCCTCACCAATGGCGCCCTCGCGGCCGGGGTGGTCATCGACGCCACCGTGCGCCTCATTCCGGGGGTTCTGGGGGGCGAAGGCGCCACCGAAGCGGAAAGCTTCAGCAGCGGAAAACTTGACCATCCCCATTACACTCGACCCGTGGAATATCGGGGCCACAAAGTCCCCGACATTCTGCTCTCCGGCGATCACGCCGCCATCGCGGCCTGGCGAAAGCAGCAGGCCGATCGCCGCACGCGCGAAAAAAGACCCGATCTTTTGAAAGAACCTTGAATCTGTGATGACTTTTGATTGCCAAAGCGAATCGCTCCGGTTAGGAAGACCCCCACCATGAACGAACTTTGGCAAAACATTACCTCCAACCAAGGCTTGGAATTGGCCGCCGCCGGCATTGTACTGGTTTTTGCGGTCCTCATTCTGGTCAGCCTTTGTATTTCCGTCCTCCCCAAATTACTCGCCTGGGCCGGCCCCTTGCTGGATCGAAAAGACGCCGACCTCCCGGACGACGCTTTGGAAGCCGAACTCGCGGCCGTCGCCGCCGCCATGCATGCACACCTGAACCGTACCGGGAAATAACCCATGGAAATGCTACTCAAATTCTACGAGACCACGGGCTTCGCCTCCATGAACGGTCAGAGCGCCATCATGATCGTCATTGGCTTGGTCTTCCTCTTTCTCGCCATTCGCCTCAAGTACGAACCCCTGTTGCTGGTGCCCATCGGCCTGGGCATGATCCTCGGCAACATCCCCTACCCGGCGGACGGTCCCGCGTTGGGCTCGGACGACGTCGGCAGCGTCTTTCATTACATCTACCAAGGGGTCAAACTGGGCATCTACCCCCCGCTGATTTTTCTGGGCATCGGCGCCATGACCGATTTTTCCAGCATGATTGCGAATCCAAAACTGATCCTGCTCGGCGCCGCCGCCCAAATCGGTATTTTCGCGACCCTCATTGGATCTTTGTTTCTGGGATTTGAAATACACCAAGCCGCCTCCATCGCCATTATCGGCGGTGCCGACGGACCCACCGCGATTTTCCTGTCTTCCATGATGGCCCCCGAAATCATGTCCCAAGTGGCCATCGCCGCCTACAGCTACATGTCCCTGGTGCCCATCATCCAGCCGCCCATCATGAAGCTCCTGACCTCGCCCGAAGAACGCAAAATCCACATGCCCCCTTCCCGGGAGGTCAGCCGGCGCGAACTCATTATTTTCCCCATCGCCTGCGTCCTCATTACCGTGCTGATTGTTCCCGCCACCATGCCGCTTTTGGGGATGCTCTTCCTCGGCAACCTCCTCAAGGAATCGATGGTCACCGAGCGCCTGGCCAATACCGCCCGCAACGCCATGATCGACATCGTCACCATTCTGCTGGGCTTCGCCGTGGGCGTGAGCACGCACGGTGAAAACTTTCTGACTCCGGCCTCCTTGAAGATCTTCTTTTTGGGCGTGGGCGCCTTCATGTTGGCCACCGCCTGCGGCGTGCTTTTCGCCAAATTCTTCAACCTTTTCCTCAAAGAAAAAATCAACCCCCTGCTGGGCGCCGCCGGCGTTTCGGCGGTGCCGCAAAGCGCCCGCGTGGTCCAGAAGGTCGGCCAGGAAGCCGACCCCCAGAATTTCCTGCTCATGCACGCCATGGCTCCCAACGTGGCCGGGGTGATTGGCTCGGCCATCGCCGCCGGGGTCTTGCTGGCCGTACTGGGCGGCGCCCCCGTCATGGAGCCGGACATGGACCCGCCCGCGCCCGTCGTGACCGAACAGGCGCTCGACACCGCCACCGAACAACCCTGATCTCCCCTGAAAATTTCGCCCGAATGGCCCCGCCCGCTCCCAAGGAACCGCACCCATGAAAAACATCGACTTTATGCTCACCGCCTTTCGCGACGGATTTCAATCCGTCTATGGCGCGCGCGTCTTTACCGACGATTTCATCCCTGCCGTCGAAGCCGCCCGCGACGCGGGCATCCGCTATTTCGAAGCCGGAGGCGGGGCCCGCTTCCAATCGTTGTATTTTTACTGCAACGAAGATGCCTTCGCCATGATGGACCGCTTTCGTGAAGCCGCCGGACCCGACGCAAACCTGCAGACCCTCGCCCGGGGCGTGAACGTGGTGGCCCTGGATTCACAGCCCGCCGACATTGTCGATCTTCATGCGAAAATGTTCAAAAAACACGGCATCACCACCATTCGGAACTTCGACGCCCTCAACGACGCCCACAACCTCATTGATTCCGGGAAATCCATTACCGACCACGGCCTCAAACACCAGGTCTGCGTCACCCTCATGTCGCTCCCGCCCGGATGTACCGGCGCCCATGACGCGGATTTCTACGAAATGACCCTCAAGGATATTGTCTCCAAGGAAATTCCCTTTGATTCCGTCTGCTTCAAAGACGCCAGCGGCACCGCCACCCCCAGGGTCGTGTACGAAACCATCAAGAGAGCCCGGAAATTCCTCCCCGAAGGCACCTACATTCACTATCACACCCACGACACCGCCGGAACCGCGGTCATCTGCAACCAGGCGGCCATGGAAGCCGGGGCAAACGCCATCGACCTTTCCCTGTCCCCCTGTTCCGGCGGCACCAGCCAGCCCAACGTCCTCACCATGTGGCACGCCCTCCGCCACACCGAGTATTCCCTGGATGTCGATGTGGACAAAATCCGCCAGGCGGAAAACGTCTTCAAAGAGTGCATGAAGGACTATTTCGTCCCCCCCGAGGCCATTACCGTCGAACCCCTGATCCCCTGGTGCCCCATGCCCGGCGGCGCCCTCACCGCCAACACCCAGATGCTGCGTGACAACGGGATCATGGAGAAATATCCGGAAATCATCCGGGCCATGGGCGACGTGGTGGCCAAGGGCGGCTACGGAACCTCCGTCACCCCCGTCTCCCAGTTCTATTTCCAACAAGCCTTCAACAACGTCATGTTCGGCCCCTGGAAACAAATCGCCGAACCCTTCGGGCGCATGGTGCTGGGATACTTCGGCAAAACCCCGGTTCCCCCCGACGAGGAAGTGGTGCGCATTTCCGCCGAACAACTGGGCCTCGAACCCACCGACGCGCATCCCATTGACCGAAACAACGCCGACAAAACCAAGGGCGTGGCCGCCGTCACCGCCGAACTGGAAAAACACAATCTGCCCGTCACCGAAGAAAACATTTTCATCGTGGCCAGTTGTGCCGCCAAAGGCATTGCCTTCCTCAAAGGAGAAGCCAAAACCGGGGTCCGCAAAAACGAACCCGAGAAAGCGTCCCCGGCCGCCCCCGCCGTGGCGCCGCCGGCGGCACCACCCTCCCCCACGGGCAGCTACACCATCACCCTGGACGGCACCCCATACAAGGTGGAGATCGATGGCAAGGAGGCCGTGGTCAACGGAAAAACCTTTGAAGTCGAGGTTGCCGGACGTGACGAAGCGGCCCCTGCAAACGAACCGGAAGAAGCGCCGCCATCCAAAGACGCGCCGCGGGTGGAACTCCAGGCGCAAATGGCCGGCGTGGTCTATCTCATCAAAGCCAAACCCGGCTCCCGCGTCAAGGCCGGGGATCCGGTCATCATCCTGGAATCCATGAAAATGGAAGTGCCGCTCAAGGCCACCCAGGCCGGCATCGTTGAAGAAATCCCCGTCGCCATTGGCGACAGCGTGAAATCCGGACAAGTCATCGCGGTTCTGCGATAATTGCCGTTTGATGGGGTCGACAGGTTATTTCTGGACGAGCCCCAAACGGTGGGAAATCACCACAGCATGCGCGCGCCCAGACCCAATAGGGTGTCCGAAGTGGAAAGGCCTTCACCGGGTTCAAGCAGCCGAATAGAAATCTCGCCCGCCCAGCGCCGGCCCTCGTAGAGCAGTCCGATGGCGGCATCCGCAGCCACATCTCCATCCGATGACACCGAATTGAGCGATTCCAACATGGTGTACCAAGCACCGGAGGTCTCCGCCGCATAGCGTACCGGATGAATGCGGTAGAGATGGGACGCATTGACCGAAAAGCGGCGCTGGGCGAGAGCGGCATCCGCCCAATCCACCTGCAGGTTCCATCCATGGCGTCCGCGAATCGAGGTGGAAACCAAACCCAGCCGCGCGCCGGGATCCGCTCCATCCCGCCAAGACATGCCCCCCTGCACGGAAGCCCTCCAGGTATCAATGGGACCCGTGTCCCGTTGCCAAATCCGTTGTTTGAGGCGGACGCTGCCATCGCTGACCCCATCCGTATCCAAACCCAGATCGAAAAGCAATGCCCGCCGGGCCGTGAACCCATAGGCATTTTTGGATTCCAACAGTCCGCCGCCTTCCCCGCCGCTCAGCGGCGGGGAGGTCCACAACAAACGGGAGTACAGAGCCTCCGCGCCCGGGTGAGTGGCCGCTTCCATGAAGAAGGGTTCTTGGGCGGACAAAGCCATCACCCAAAGAAAAGGGAAGCCCGCGAAGAAAAATTTCATTGTTCCTCCCCGGGGGTACGAAAGCGAACCGGGGTAAAGCCCGCGTCCCGCACCGCGCGGAACAACGACGACTTGGACACCATTTGTCCTTCCCGGACAGTCACGTGCAGGGTGCCGGTTTCAAAGTCAATCCGACTTTCCTTCACGCCGGAAATTCGATTGATCTGATCATCCAAATTGCTGGCACAGAGCGGACAACTCAAGCCATGGGCGCTGATTT
>PXAS01000020.1 GCA_003565815.1 PVC group bacterium | reverse complement strand
GCGCCAATCTCCGCATTGGCCGGGGCGAAGGGGGACAGGAGCGCCAATCTCCGCATTGGCCGGGGCGAAGGGGGACGGAGGAACGAGGAAGAACTTTGAACATTCGAGGTTCCAACGCCGAAGGAAGACCCCCTGTGCCCTGCCGATGCGGAGATCGGCGCTCCTGTAGGGTTCCGCATTGGCCGGGGCGAAGGAAAAGAAATCTCCCATATGAACCTGATCCTTGAATTTTCACCGCTTCGCATTAGAATGGAGCATGAAAGCAAAGACACTCAGCCTCAAGTTCGCGGCCGGATGCATGCTGGCCGCTTTGTGGATCCCCCCACTTTCCCACGCGGAATCCGATGCCCAAAAGGAGGCGCGCATGAATATGGTCGAAACCCAAATCGAAGCCCGGGGCGTGGAAAGTCCGGTGGTTCTGGAAGCCATGCGGAACGCGAAGCGACACCTTTTCATTCCCCCGCCCCGCGACCGCGAGGCCTATCAGGACCGTCCCCTGCCCATCGGACACGGCCAGACCATTTCCCAGCCATACATCGTGGCCTTGATGACCGAGCTGGTGCAGCCGAAAGCGGAGCACAAGGTCCTCGAAATCGGCGCCGGGTCCGGCTATCAGGCCGCCGTGCTCGCGGAAATTGTGGACCATGTCTACACGGTGGAAATCGTGGAACCCCTCTCCAAATGGGCGGACGAACGCCTGAAACTGGCCGGATATGAAAACGTGACCGTGAAGCACGCCGACGGTTATCACGGCTGGGAGGAGCACGCGCCCTTCGACGCCATCGTGGTCACCGCCGCCACCCCGCATATTCCGCCCCCGCTCATCGCGCAGTTAAAAGACGGGGGACGCATGATCATTCCCGTGGGATCCCGCTTTCGCACGCAACAATTGGTGCTGGTGGAAAAAGACGGAGATGAAGTCACCACCCGCAACATCCTCCCCGTACGCTTCGTTCCCTTTACCCGCGCCGAAGAGGATTGAGACGCGAACGTTCGGGATGAAAACCCGGCGCGGCTTTTCACGCGCACCCAATCTTGCACAAGCCCCGCCTTTCGGGTAAGGGCCTTCGCATGTCCGAACGTCTGACTTCCTCCTCCACCCCCAAATATCCCCGCTGGCTTCAGTGGCTGCCGCCGCTGTTCTTGGCGGTTTCCGCCATCGCCCTCTTTTCGGGGACAGGCCCCGTCCGGGAAATCCCGGCGGAGGCGGCGGACAGCCTTTTCCCGCGGATGATTCAGCTTGTCGGGCAGACCCTCGGCCCCGAATGGACGCCCTGGGCCCTGCTTCCTTTCGCATTGTTGCTCATCGGGTGCGGCGGGGACTTGACCCGGCGCATGTTGCCGCCGAAAACCCCGGCGCCCGCCCGCACCTTGGCCGCCTCGCTGGGCATGGTCTGCGCGACCATGCTGCTGTTTTCCTGGCTGCAACGGGGCCTGTCCCCGCAATCCGCCGCCCAGTTCGGCATGGCGGCCACCGCCTGCCTGCTGGCCGGGTGGAGCCTGTTTCTCCACGGAGAAACGCCCGGCAAAGGACACTGGGCCGGTTTCGCGGGGTTGATGCTGGGCCTTGGCGCGGGCGCAAACGCCTTCGTCGCCATTGGCGTCTTGCCCGTGTTCGCCCGGGCCGCCTTCAAGCTGATCCAAAACGCCCGGGACAACAAGGTCCGCGGCGGCCTGCTGCTTTTGGGCTTTCTTTTGGGGTTCCTGCCTCAGCTTGACGCTTTTCGCCAAAGCCTGCCCGCCGCGGACGGTTTTGCCCCCGCACATGCCGCCGAAACCCTGCGCCAGCTCTTTGCCGCCGCCGGGATCGGCGGACTGCTGTTCGTTTTTCTCGCGCTGCTGGTGGGCATTCTCCAACGCAACGCCTTGATGTTGGGCTTTGTGCTCTCCACGTTGGCCCTGCAAAAAATCGCCGCCGGATTTTATACGGAACCCCTCCCCGAACGCATCGGCACCCAACTAACCCTGGTGGCCCTTCTCTATGCCTACGGCCTTTTCCGCTTGTTCCGCGGCATCGAATCCGGCCTGCACAGCGCAAATCCCGCCAAGGTCAAATGGCTCATGCCCACCCTCTTGATTCTGCTCTTACTCCTGTTCAAAGTTTGGACGGCCCGATTGTTCTACCCCGCCGGCTGAGTACACCCCGGAATCCGTCCATATCGCCCATCCCGCCCCGAAAGTCGTCCCCCTGCAATTTTAAATCATTTGGAGATTGCAGAATCGCGCGCTTTGTGACAAGGACGAAATCACTATGGGACAACAACTACGCAAAATCGTCAAACGCAAAGCTCGCAAACGTCAACTCAAGCGCAAAAAAGCCGCCGCAAAATCGGAAAATTCCTGATTTTCGCGACAAGCTCTTTGCCGGCCCCTTTTTGAAGGGGTCCATCTGCCTATGAATGCCGCTTGCCGAATTGCCTTGCTCGCCACCGGAATCCTTTTGGGAATCTCGGGCTGTACTTCCGTGCCGAATGATCGGGCCATGCGCCCGCTGCCGGGGAGAACGCAGGCCCAAACACCCGCGGCATCCGATCGCCCCTCCCGGGTCCGTTTCCTCCTGCTCAATCCGCATGATACCTCCGGGTGGATCGCCTATGAGGACGGGGAAAGCGCGGACACCGAAATGTATCGCGTCGTCGTGGTGCGGGAATCCACCGGCGAACTCCTCTATGATGGCCGCGCCCCCCTTTCCGTGAATCTGCGGGAAAGCGGTTTCGAAATGGACGAGGGCGATCCCCGCTTTCAGGAATTGATCCAAGCCGCGGATCGTCATTTCGTGACCCCGCTCATGCAAGTGGCGCCCGCGCCCACGCCCCAAGCGACGCCCCCGCGCACACCAACGTCCGGCGCCGCGGTTCCCCGACGCAGCCCGCAAACGCGACCGCAGCCCGCGCCCTCCGCGGAAGCGGCCCCCGCCGAAGCCCCGGAAACCACCACGCCCCTCCCCCAGAGGACTTCCAATGACATCACCCTCATCGAAACCAGTGGTGACATCGTAAAACTGAACCTCGGCACACAAACAGACCTCTCCGCCGGACAACGCATGTTCATGCGTACCCCGCCCGAAATCCTCGTCAACCCCGTGACCCAAGAGGAAACGGTCCTCTCGCGCGGCCAGATTACCGCCCTCTTGGAAATCATTTCCGTGGATGAAAACCGCGCCGAAGCCCGCATTCTGGACGGCGAAGTGCCGGAAGACGGCTATTTCGAACTTGCCGATTGATTTCCGTAAGGATTCCCCGCCCCCACCGACACAAAAGCATGATGAAAAACATGACTTTTCTCGCTTTGGCGGTCACCGCCCTTTTCGCCATTCAGCACTTTCGCAGCCCCCGCTTCAGTGCCGAGGACATGAACCCCTTGATCGTGCAGGCCTCGGACGCCTCGTTCCGCAACGAAGTGGCCAGCGGCGGCGAATGGGTGCTGGTGGATTTTTGGGCACCCTGGTGCGGACCCTGTCTCCAACTCAAACCCACCTTCAACGCCTTGGCCACCGACAACGCCGGCCGCATCACCTTCATGGCCATGAATGTCGATGAGACCCGGGCCACCGCCGAATTTTACAACATCACCGGCATTCCCGCCCTGGTTTTGTTGCACAATGGCACCGAAGTGGCCCGCTGGACGGGTCCGGCCCCGCAAAATGTCTTGCAACAATGGCTCGACGGACATGTGCGGGGAAGCTAAACTTCCCGCATGATCGAATTTCTCGAAGGCACGCTGATTGAAAAAAATCCCACCCACGTCATCCTCCAATGCGGAGGCATGGCGTTCCGGATGCTCATCCCCGTCAGTTCCTACGACGCCCTGCCCGCCCCCGGCAAACCCGCGAAAATTCTCGCCCATCTGGCCATCCGCGAGGATGACATGACCCTCTACGGCTTTGCCACCGCCGGCGAACGGGAAATGTACACCCGGCTCATCCAAGTCTCCGGCATCGGCCCCAAACTCGCCCTCATGGTCTTGAGCGGCATGAGCCTCCGGGAACTGAAAACCGCGATCATGGAAGGCGATGTCAAACGCCTGAGCGGCATTTCCGGCATCGGCAAAAAAACCGCGGAACGCTTGGTCGTCGATTTGCGTGACAAACTCAGCAAATCGGAAGTCATGGAACTCTCCTCCAGTGAATCCACCCCCGTGAACACCCGCATACGCGACACGATCCTCGCCTTGGTGGAGTTGGGCTTCAAACAACAGGAAGCCCGGGCCCTCATCGACAAGGTGCCCGACAAAAACAATCCCGACATCACCGCCGACGAACTCCTCATCAAAGCCCTCTCGAAAAGGTAGAGAATGTTCGGCCTGGATGTCTTATTGACCCGTCCGAAACTTCCCCGTCAGGGTGCCCGGACGGGATTGCTCGCCCACGCCGCCTCCCTGGATCTTAACGGAGTCCATGCCGCAAAGCGCATCCAAGAACGGGGGGAATGGCGTTTGCAACGCCTTTTCAGCCCCGAGCACGGGTTTCATGGCAAAGGCGCGGCCGGGGAAATCATTCCCACCCAAACCCATCCGGATTTTCATCTCCCCATCTTCAGCCTGTACGGCGAAACCAGAACCCCGCCCCCGGAATGGCTCGAAGACCTGGACCTGATGGTGATCGACCTGCAGGACCTGGGCATTCGCTGTTACACCTATGCCTCCACCTTGCAAAACGTCCTGCGGGCCTGCGCGGCGGCGGATCTCCCGGTGCTCGTCCTCGACCGCCCGACACCTCTGGCCGGAATTGTGGACGGTCCCGACCTCGACCCGCAGTTCCGAAGTTTCGTCGGCCAAATCGACCTCCCCCTGGTCTACGGCTTGAGCCAGGGTCCGCTGGCCCTGCATCTACAAAAAACCGACCCCAAACTCCACCGTCTGCAACTGGAAGTGATTTCCGCAAGCGCCCCCTCCCGGGACCTCCCGTGGCATCCGCCTTCCCCCGCCATCGGCAGCCCGGAATCGGCCCGCCTGTACCCATTGACCGTTTGGTGCGAAGCCATCCCCGAAGTCAGTGTCGACCGCGGCGGACCCCGTTCCTTCCAAATTTGGGCCATGCCCGATTTGAATCCCGACCCGCTCATTCCCAAACTCCAGCAACCCGGACTCCACGTTGAAAGCGGCCATAGCGAAAAAGAAGGATGGCCCGCCCTCTGCTTTCGGCTCGATCCCGAGGCGGACTGGAAACCCATGACCGCCGCCATTCAACTCCTCACCGCCCTCCGCGATCAATTGGGCGCCGAACGCCTCTTTGCTTGTCCGGGCGCCCGCCCCGCCTTTTTCGACAAATTAATGGGAACCGACCGAATCCGCCGACAAATCGAACATCGGAAACACCCATGAACCCCTTCAAAAAAATCCCACCCGAATCCCGCGGAATCAGAAGCGGCGTGAGATCAAGCGCCCGTCTCCCCCGCAGGCTTTTTCCCCTTTTCAAAATGAAGTGGGGAGCCAAGCGATGAGAATAATTCTTTTGGGGAATGCCGGGGCCGGAAAAAGCACCTTGTCGAGAACGTTGATGAAGCAACAAGATGCCGCGCGACTTTCTTTGGATGAAGTGGCATTTCAAGGCGGCGCGGAACGCCGACCCATCGAAGAGAGCGTTTCGGATGTGATGCGCTTTATTGCGGAAAATGAGCATTGGTTGATTGAGGGATGTTACGCGGACATCATCGAACCGATCATGAACCATTGCGACGAACTGGTTTTCCTCAATCCCGGAGTCGAAACCTGCATCGCCCATTGCCGGGCGAGACCGTGGGAACCCGAAAAATTTGCCTCGCCCCAAGAACAGGACGCGCACCTGGAAAATTTGATCGACTGGGTTCGCGCCTACGAAACCCGCTCCGATGAATATGGCCTCCAAAGGCATCGGGCGCTCTACGAGTCTTTTCAAGGGCCAAAGCGCGAACTGATTGACCCGAAACGGTATTACGATTCAGTTTTCCCGATGACCGAAAGCAGCCACGAGTGACTCGCGCCCGCGCATGCGGGGACGAAAAAACACTTGTTGTAATGTTTCGTTTATCGATGACACCACGGAACTGGACTACTCTTCGCACAAGGCGCTCACCGGGGTCGGACGGCTCGACCACGACTTCCGCCGGGGCTTTTACGCGCACAATCACCTGCTCGTCGATGAG
>PXAS01000347.1 GCA_003565815.1 PVC group bacterium | reverse complement strand
TTTTTTTTGGTAAACCTTATCTATTAGTGAAAGGTGTGAAAACCGTCAGTTTCTCCGGGAATGAACCCCAAATAGCGAATTTCGCGTATCAAATTGTATCCATGGACGATTTTGACGCGTGATTGCAGCCGTCTGGCGAGTGCGGCAACATCCGCGGCCGTGCAGGTTTCCGTGGCTTTGACAAGGATGTTCGCGTGTTTTTCAAACACGGCCGCGCCGCCGACGCGCTCGTTTTTCGCGCCCGCCGTTTCCAGAAACCAGCCCGCGGCCTGCCGACGTTCGGCGGCGGAAGACGGGGCGAGATTCCGGAAAAAGCTTCCGATGCAGGGGGTTTTTCTCCAGTCGGGATGCTTTTGGGCGCGCAGGGAAAGAATTTCCCGCCGTTTTTGCTCCAGGATCACCGGATCGCCGGGTTCCGTTCTGAAATCGATCGCGCCAATCCAGCTTCCGTCATGTTTCAGCCGTGAATCACGGTATTCAAATTGGCATTCGGCAACCAGCCATATCGCCTGTTTTCCCTCGGGGTCCCAGCCGTGGATGCGTTCGAGCACCTGTTCGAGTTGCGCGCCCCAGGCGCCCGCATTGCCGGCAACGCCTCCGCCAATGGTGCCGGGAATGCCGGAAAACGCTTCCAATCCCGCTTGACCCGACGCGCAGGCCCAGGCGGCCAGGGCATCCAAATCGGCGGCGGCGGAAACGCGCCATCGGTTTTCTCCGATGGGTTCCGGTTTGCAATCTTGGGAAAGATACCTCACGATCCATCCCGGCCACCCTTCGTCGGAAAACAGGACGTTGCTGCCCTGGCCAAGGAGAACCGCGGGTATCCCATGGGTTTTGAAGATTTCCCGTACCTTTCCCAGTGCCGATGGCGCGTGGCATTCCACCACATGACGCGCCGGCCCGCCGATTTGAAAGGTCCCGCAATCCCGCAAGGGCACGTTTTCACGGAGGTGAACGGCGGGGTCGGCAAGGTTTTGCAGGGCGGAAACAATCATGGGCGCGTGTTTACCCCGACTTTTCAAGGGGTCAAAACATTTTCATGCGGAAGAAAAGTCGGCGGACGGCCCGACCGATTCCGCATTCTGCTTGCCAGCGGACTTATCCTGTTTATATGGGGAGCATGGCATCCGCGAAAGCATCATCCTCATCCCAGGTCCGCAGCACCGGTCCCCGCGAAATCACGGGCCTGGTCCTTTTGGGCGTTTCCCTCATGCTGGTGTTCAGTCTCTTTTCCTATCGTCCCGCCGACCTGCCCATCGTGCAAAGTCCCGCCAATGAACCCACGGGGAACATCATCGGCCTTTTCGGGGCTTGGTCGGCCCATTTGATGTTGTACGCGTTGGGTCTTGCCGGATATTTTCTTCCTTTGATTTTGGGCGCCCAGGGGATTTTGTGTCTCGTCGGGGGCGAACTTTGGCCGGAACAAAAAGTTTCCCGCAAGCTGGGCTGGATGCTACTTTTGTTGTTGAGCCTGACCTGCTTGATGGAATTGTTGACGCCCCTTTTGGCGCGGTGGACGTCTTCTTTGGAAATCCCCTACCCGGGCGGTGGACTGGGCCATTTGCTGGGGGGGATGATTTTGATGACGCTCCTGGGCGAGATTGGCACGGGCATTTTGATTGTGCTGGTCGTGTTGATTGCCGCGGTTTGCCTGTTTGATTTTGAAGTGGCGGCCCTGTTCCGCGATCCCAAAGGCACCCTCGGTCCCTGGCTTCGCCGGATCCGCTCCTTTCTCGCTCCCTCCGAAGCCGTGGACGCCTTCGAACCCGATGAAGCCGACGCCATCCCCCCGCGCCGCAAACGCGCGCGAAAGAAGAAGGCCGTTCCCGCGGAGGATGTCGAACCGGGGGACAAAAAAATCAGATTCCCCGAGCCCCCCGGGGAACCGCTCATTCCCGAGCCGGAGCCGGAACCGCCCACACCCGTGCCGGAGCCCTCGGTTTTCAAAACGCCGCCCGGCGGGGGGAAATCCAAACCGCGTCCGACGACCGCAGCCGATCCGGTGGACGAAGAGGATTTCCAGCCGCACGGCGAAGGCACGGGCAAGAAATGGCTGCTGCCGCCGCTTTCCATTCTGCAGGAAACCAAGGCGGGGATCGTCAGCGACGGCACCCGGGAAGCGTATTTGCGCGAGTTGCTGGAAAACACCCTCAGGGAATTCGGGGTGGAGGCCAAGATCACCGATGTGCAGCGGGGTCCGGTGGTGACGAGTTTTGAAGTGTTGCCCGCCCCCGGGGTTCGAGTGGAGAAAATCGCCGGATTGAGCAATAACCTCGCCCTGGCCCTCAAGGCGGAATCCATCCGGGTGCAGGCGCCCATTCCCGGCAAGGGGGTGGTGGGGATCGAGGTGCCCAACGGCAAGGGGTCTGTCGTGTATGCCCGGCAAATCATTGAAAGCAAAACCTGGGCGCAGTCCCGGGACTGGCGCAAGGGGAAAATCGCCCTGCCGCTGTGTTTGGGGGTCGATGTGAGCGGAAACCATTTGGTGGGCGATCTCGCGGACATGCCCCACTTGCTGATTGCCGGCGCCACCGGGAGCGGAAAATCCGTGTGCATGAACTCGCTGCTGGCCGGATTGCTCATGTCCCGTACCCCGGATCAACTGCGGCTGATTCTGGTGGACCCCAAAATCGTGGAGTTCACGGCCTACAAGGATTTGCCCCATTTGGTCGTGCCCGTGATTACCGACCCCAAAAAAGTGGGCCTGGGCCTGCGCTGGGCCATTACCGAGATGGAGAAACGATATAAATTGTTTGCCAAAGTCGGCGTGCGGAACATTCGGGGATACAACGCCCGCGTCAAAGCCAAGCAGGGGGATTTGTTCGGTGCCGAGGAGGAACCCGATGACAAACATCCCGACACCCTCCCTTATATCGTGGTGGTGATCGATGAATTGGCCGACCTGATGATGGTGGCCCAGGCGGAAATTGAAAATTATATCGCCCGGCTGGCCCAGTTGTCCCGTGCCGTGGGCATTCACATGATTCTGGCCACCCAGCGGCCTTCCGTGAACGTGATTACCGGGACGATCAAAGCCAACTTTCCTTCCCGGATTGCGTTCCAGGTCGCCCAGAAGACCGACAGCCGCACGATTCTGGACGCCATTGGCGCCGACAAATTGCTTGGCAAAGGGGACATGCTCTTCCTCGCGCCCAGCAGCGCCAAGCTCCAGCGGGCCCAGGGCGCCTGGACTTCCGACGAAGAGATCAATGAAATTGTCAAATTCATCAAAGACCAGGGCTCGCCCGAATACGAGAACAAAGTGACGGAGAAAATCACCAATCCCGCTCCGGAGTTGCCCGCGCAGGAGGAGGATGACGATCTCGTCAACCAGGCCATCGAAGTGATCCGCCAAACTCGCCGCGCCTCCACCAGTTCCCTGCAGCGTCGTTTGCGGATTGGGTACAACCGGGCCGCGCGGCTGATGGATCAATTGGAGGAGAGCGGGATCATCGGACCGCCCCAAGGGTCGGATCCAAGAGAGATTTTGATTGATTTGGATGGAGAAGTGCCGCAAAACGATGGGGAGTCGCCCCCGCAATCGTCCCCGCAACCCCCATCGGAAGGATAGGCCGCAAGACATCAGACATGGATACGCTCGGACCCAAACTCAAAGCCGCCCGCGAGGCCCTGAATCTGACCCAAAGTCAGGTCGCGGAACTGACCCGCATCAAAACCCAGCAAATCGACGGATTGGAACGGGATGATTTCTCAAGCATTCCGGCGGCGATGTATGCGAAGGGCTTCATCAAATTGTACGCCCAGGTCGTGGAACTGGACCCCGATCCGCTATTGGAGTTGTACGTTCTGCAAACCCAAACCGCTCAGCCGGGCAAAGCCAAACTCCGGGAAAGCGCCCGAAAGGCCATGAAGCCCGCCGAGACGCCCGCCGAGACGCCCGCGCAGGCGTCCGCAGACCCCTCTCCGATGGAACCCGAAGTGACACGAGCACAGACGCCGGAGGCGGAAGCGGTTTCGGAAACGGATCCTCCCGCAGAACCGCCGTCCGCGGCGGAAAAACCGCGGGCCAGTCATTTGATCAAACGGAACTTGCCGGTACGTGAACCCCGCAAGTCGTTTCGGGAGACGCTGTCGGAAGCCCTGCGCCCCAAGATCGGGTTACTGCGGGAAATGATTTCCAATCTGCCGTTGGAGCAGATTCACCGGAACTGGCCGCGCGTGGCCGCGGGCGTTCTGTTGTTGCTTCTGCTGGCCCTGTTGCCCCGCGCTTGCCGCCGTGAACCCTCCTATATGGATGACGATGGGCAATTGTTGATCTCCAACCCGTATCTTGTCGAACCCTCCGCCTTGCGCTTTACGCTGGAATCCCCCGCGCCATGAATCTCCCCAACAAACTGACCCTCAGCCGTTTCGTCGCCTCCGCCATTTTCATGGTCCTGTTGGCGGCCACCTTTCCCTTTGCCAAAACCTTGGCATTGATCGTGTTTCTCGGCGCCAGCCTTACCGATTGGCTGGACGGTCATCTCGCCCGGACGAAATATGGCGTGACCGATTTTGGCAAGCTCATGGATCCCCTGGCGGACAAAGTCTTGGTCACGGTGGCCTTTGTCAGCTTTGTCGGACTGCGCACCCGGGAATATCTGCCGGAACGCCCTTTGGTCCCGGCCTTTCTGGTGATTGTGATTCTCGCGCGCGAATTCATGGTCACGGGTCTGCGCCTGCTGGCCGTGGAAAAAGGCGAGGTGATCGCGGCCGGAAAGCTCGGCAAATGGAAAACGACCTTGCAGATTACCGCGATCTCCATTACGCTTGCGGGCATTGCCCTTTTGCATGACGGCTTGGGCACCGCCGCGCCCGAAACCGTGAAACACGTTGAGTTCAGTTTGCGTTGGCTGGTTTGGTTCTTTATGTACGCCGCCGCAATCCTGACCTTGCTGTCCGGTTGGGAGTATTTTCAAGAAAACCGTCATTTGATTCAACCCGATGATCCCCCCTCCGAATAAGCACACCTTCCTGGAAAACGACCTATGAAATTCAACTTCACCCGCCCCGAATCCGGCTTGCGGACCGTTTGCGCCCTCTGCCTGCTCGGCCTTGTGCTCCTGCATCCGCAATTGAACGCCCAGAGCGCCGGGGAGACAAGCCCGGCACAAGCAACGGACCCTTTGGAAACAGAGGGTCAAGAACCCACCGTCCGGGAAACGCCTGACGCCAATGCCGCCGGAGATCCGCGGCCCGAAGACGCCCAAGTGCAAACACCCCGCCCCGCAGAGGCCCCCGAACTCCAAGCCGAGGACGATGAATTCACCGTTCGTTTGGATGTGGATCAAATCCGCGAAAGCGGCGGCATGTTGATTTACGTGTTGCTGGGCATGTCCGTGGTGGCCTTCGCGCTCATCATTTATTTTTTCGTCACCCTCAACACCTCCCGCATCACCCCCTCCGCTTTTTTGCGGGACGTGGACGTGATGTTGAAACAGGGGCGTTTCGAAGAGGCGCGCAATGTCTGTAACAAAAACGGATCCCCCGCCGCCTCCATTGTTCTGGCCGCCGTGAATTACGTGGACCGGATGGACCGGGCGGATCCCGACCTGTTGCGCCAAGTCGTGGAAGGGGAGGGGATTCGCCAGGCCAGTCGCCTACAGTCCCAAATCACTTATCTCATGGACATTGGCGTCATCGCGCCCATGGTCGGGTTGCTCGGCACCGTCATGGGTATGCTCACCTCCTTCAGCGCCGTGGCCTTGGATATTCACAAGGCCAAGCCCATGGAACTGGCGAACGGGGTTTCCACCGCACTGGTGACCACCGCCGCCGGCCTCATGGTCGCCATTCCCGCGATGATGTTTTATTCCTTCTTCCGCGGACGCGTGGCCAAACTTATTGCCGGCATGGAGCTGGCGGCCACCAACGTGATCACCCTGCTGACGCACCGAACGCCACGCGCATGAACTTCACCAAACACAAACCGGAAGGAATTCAATTCCAATTGGCGCCCATGATCGACGTGGTGTTCCTGCTGCTCACCTTTTTCATCACCTCCACCATTTTCGCGCAATGGGAAACCGAAGTGGACATCAATCTGCCCGTGGCGGAAACCGGACAAACGCCGCAACGGCGGCTCGGCGAAGTCATCATCAACGTCTACCCCGACGGGCGGACGGTGATCAATCAACGTGAATTCCCCCCCGAGGCGTTGGCCGGATTTCTGCAAACCGTCGCCGAAAACGACCAATTCTCCATCATCATTCGCGGCGATGAAAACACGCCCTACCGGGAAATCGTTCGGGTGATGGACTTGTGTCGGCAAGCCGATATCTTCGCCATTCGTTTTGCAACCGGCATTCCGGAAGGACCCTGATTTCATGCGGTGGATTTCACGGATCGGTTTTTACGCCCTCTGCGGGATTTTTTCGACCGCGGTTTTGTGCGCGCAGCCTTCCGAAGACCAAATTCGTTTGGCGGACGGGCTGCACGCCCGCGGCCTGCATGAAATGGCCCTGGAGGAATACGAGCGCATTCTGGAGGAACATGGGGAATTCGACGGGCGGGATACGCTCCTGTATCGTGCCGGCGAAAGCGCCCGGCAATTGGGCCGAGCCACCACCGCCACGCTTTATTATCGGCAAGCCATCGCCGGCACCGAGCGGGCGCCCGCCATGCGCGCCCGCATGCGCCTCGCCGAAATGGCCATGCGCAACGAGGAACACGCCGCCGCCATGGACCACGCCCGGGCCCTGCTGGAGATGGAACCCGGACCTTCCCTGGCCGCCTCCGCCCTGCATACCCTCGGCGCGTCCGCACGTCGCGCCGGAGAGACCGACGCCGCCCGGGAGGCTTATCAAAAATTGATCGAAGAATATCCCGACGACGTGTTCGCGGGGTATGCGGCCTTGTCCATGGCCGCCTTGGAACCGCCCAACAGTGAAAAACGCCGAGAGTGGTATCGGGCTGCCTTGACAAATCCCGCATCCCGCGACTTGGAAGTCGAGGCGCTCTGGGGGTTGGCCAGCCTTGAAATGGAACTCGGAAACGCCCGGGAAGCGGCCAACCTCTATCAGCGCCTCTGGCGCGCGCACCCGGACAGCGCCCGGGTACGCGGCGGCGTTCTCCACATCGCCTGGGCCCTCTTCCAAGCCGAACGCCACAAAGAAGCGCTGGAAGTTGCCGAAGATACCCCCGCCGAAAGAAAATCCGCCCACCCCGACACGTGGATGTACATGGAAGCCGTCAGCTTGCGCCTGACCGACCGGGAAGAAGCCGCATACCGCAAATATCGCCAATTGCTCGAAGAACAGCCCGATTCCCGATTCCGGGCCCGGGCGGCCTTTGACTTGGCCGTCTTGCATGCCCAGAGGGGCGAACACGAACAGGTCCTTCCCCTGGCCAACGACCTCATGACCCTGCCCGACCGCCGCGTGGATGCGATGTGGCTCTTGGCGGAAAGCGCCCGCATCTCCGGCAACGCCAGCGAAGCTTTGCGCTGGTACCAAAATCTTTCCCGCATGCAGGAAGCCCCCGAACGGGCCGCCGACGCCAGATTTCAGCGGGCTCGCTTGTTGGCCGAAAGCGACCGCGCCGCCGCCATTGAAGCTTATCGCGATTTCGCCCGCCGCTTGCCCGAGGATCCCCGCGCGCCCACCGCCCTGCGCACCGCCGGCGCGTTGCTGGTCGAAGAGGGACAGCCCGAACAGGCCGCCACCTTGTGGGACCGCGCTTTGCGGGAATATCCGGACATGCCCGGCGCCGAGGAGGTGGAATATCAAACCGCCCTGCTGGAAATGCGCACCGGGAACACGGATCGGGCCATCCGCCGTTTCCGGGCCTATCGTGAGCGCACCCCGCCGCCCGATAAGATGGGTCCCGCCGCCTATTGGCTGGGGGTGTTGCTCGACGAAACCAATCAAGACGGCGCCGAAATGGCCCTTCGCGAGGCGCTGACCGCCGAAATTCCCGCCCGCCAACGCGGACGTATTCGCCTGCGACTGGGCCTCAGGCTCCAACGTCAAGATCGTTCCCGGGATGCGCTGGAAGCGTTCATGCCGCTGCTGGAGGCAGAGGAAACCGGCCTCGTGACCGATCCATTGCTGATGTGGATGCTTCGCCAGGCACAGGCCGAAGCCGCCGAACGGGACGATGAAGCCCTGTCCACGGAAAGAACCGAAGCCATTGCCGGCGCCATGATCGCGGAAAACCGGGGGCGCCCCCTCCGCGAACTGGGACATTATACCCTTGCCGATTTGGCTGCCGCCCGAGGACGGGACGATGCGGCCATTCGTGATTGGCGGGCGGGCCTCGCCCTCCGATCCGATTCCGTGGACACCGCCGAAGCGGTTTTGGGACTCGGTGCCGCGCTTTTGCGAAGCGGTCGGCCCGGGGACGCCGAGGCATATCTGGTTGAAGCCGCCCAACTGGCCTCCGGATTCGAGCGCGGCGACCTCCATGCCCGGGCGTTGCTGCGTCTCGGGGACAGTCATGCCGCCCGGGGGCAATGGAATGAAGCCGGGCGGGTCTATTTCAGCATGGCCGTCCTTTTTGACGACCCCGAAACCACCCCGAAGGCCTTGACGTCCGCCATTAAGGCTTTCGAAGCCGCCGGACGGGAAACCGAAGCCGCCCAAGCCCGGAGGGAACTCGCCGAACGCTATCCCGATTTTTCTCCCGATGCCCCGGCACCTCATGAAAATGAGGCGGAAGAATCCGAATCCAACCCAACCGAAGCCCCAACCGAAACCCCAACCGAAGACCCGCCCGACCCGCCGGTAAGTCGGGAAACCCCCGAACCCTCATGAGCCCACCCCATCCCGTTCACGGCCCCACCTGGGAAATCAAATCCAGAGCCACCAGTTGCCATGCCACCGAAAAACCCTTTGCCGAAGGGGAAGTCATCTACTCGCGTCTGATGCAGCAAGTTGATGGTCTGCATCGGGAGGATTACTCCCGGGAGGCTTGGAACGACGCATTGCGGGACCAGAGCTGGTTTCATTGGAAAACCCGATTCCGGGGACCCGCGCCCAAAAAAGAACCCCCCTTTCGGGAGGACAACGCCGAGGAATTTCTGCGCGGTCTCCTGGAGCGCAAAGACCCAGCCGTCATCAACACCATTTATATTCTCGCGGTCATGCTGGAGCGGAAACGAATTTTGATCGAACGCGGCGTTCAGCCCGATGCCGAAGGACAAAAGATCCGGATTTATGAGCATCGCGACAGCGGCGAAACTTTTTTTGTGCGGGATCCCGAACTGAGCCTGGAACAAATTGGCGATGTGCAACGGGAAGTCGCCCTCGAACTCGGATGGATCAAACCGCCGGAAGCAGAAGAAACGCCGGAAGAAACTTCGATGGACCAAGGAAGGACATGAAAGGGTTGCAACAGTCGCTTCCATTCAGCTTTTTGGGCCATGGAATCACCACAGGCCAGTTCCCCGGATATGGTAAAGGTAATTTGAAACGATTCGGTTGGATGCTGAGATAAAAAATTCAGAGCAGGTCCTTGAACCTTCCGTTTCGCCTCCCTCTCCAGCGCAAAAGGAGGCAAAGGTATGGAAAAGTTGATCATGCTTTCCAGATTTTATTCGAGATTCTTCATTTTTTTCACCTACCATCAGGGCATGGCCCGGGTGGAGGGCGAACCCATCCATGATTGAGGAAATCGGCTTTCCCAAGACTGTGGAATGATTTGAACCCCTTGCTCAATTTCGCTTTTTCAATTCGCTTTGCAAAATCCAGTCGACGAGGGCGTCGGGGGCCAGGCGGCTCATGAGGGCGCCCAGGCTGGCCGGGAGCGTGACGTGATACCGGCGGCGGGGGCGGGCGGAGGTCAGGGCGTGGGCGATTTTCCGGGCCACGGCTTCCGGGGGCAGGGCAAAGGGTTTTTCTTTGCCCTTCGTCTCGCGGTTCTTCAGTTCTTTTTCGTACAGGGATTCGAATCTGGAGCCTTTGACCGTGAAGTCCCCTTGGGTGGCCTGCACGGCGTTTTTGCTGAAACGGGTGACGATGGGACCGGGTTCCACCAGGGAGATCCGGACCCCGGTGCCCATGAGTTCGACGCGTTGGGCGTCCGCCATGGCTTCCACCGCGAATTTGGAGGCGGAATAGATGCCCATGAAAGGGAGGGCCACCCGCCCGACCACGCTGGAAATGTGGACGATGCGTCCGCCGGATTGCTTGATCATGAGGGGCAGGACTTGGTTGGTGAGTTCCTGCAAGCCGAAAACGTTCACTTCGAATTGGCGGCGCATGGTGTCCCGGCTCAGGTCTTCCAAGGCGCCCGGCTGGCCGAATCCGGCGTTGTTCACCAGACCGTCCAGCCTGTCGGTGCTTTGCGCGCGCAAGGATGCCACGCAGGCGGAAATCGAATCCGGGGAGGTCATGTCGAGTTCCAGGGGCGTAAACCCGTCCGCGCGGAGTGCTTCGAGGTCCGCGGCCTTGCGGGCGGTGGGAAAAACGCGCCAGCCCAAATCCCGCATATGGACGGCGGCCGCGCGTCCAATGCCCGAGGAGCAACCCGTAATCAAAACCACCGGTGCCGTTTCGTCCGCCATGTCAATCGGCTCCGATGGCCTCTTCCATGGTATTGAGCCATGCCTGGGCGATGAGATAATGACCGGCGGGGGTGGGGTGAACGCCGTCCGGAGCCCAATGGGCGGCGGGCGCCCTTTCCAAGGCCTCGTTGAAAATGGCCTGGAGCGGAATCCAGCGGGTCCGGAATTCTTCGGAAATCTTTCTCACCGCGTTCTGTTTGGGGATTAAATCCTCGAACCAATCCCGTTTGCTTCCCTTGGGTTCGTCCAGCAGAAAAGGTTCCATGAGCACGGCGCAATCGGGATGAACCCCGCATTGAATCGTCATGTCGACCAGTTCCCGCAGTTCGGCCTCGAAGACCTCGGGCGGGGTGGGGTCGTTTTGGTCAAAACGCCGCCAGGTGTTGTTGATGCCGATGAACAGGGAGAACCATTGCGGGCGGAGCGCCAGGCAATCCTCCTCCCAACGGTCCAGCAAATCCCGGCTGCGATTTCCGCTGATGCCGCGGTTGAGAATGTTGAGGGGAAGTTTCGGATGGCGAAAGCCGAGGGTGCCGGCCACCAGATTGACGTAGCCGCTGCCCAGATGTGCGGGTTCGTTCCGCTTGCGCCCGGCATCGGTGATGCTGTCGCCTTGGAAAAGCAGGGTGATTTCCTCGTCCGGCATGTTCAGGACAGCAAGGAGAGGGTTTCCTCGACCATGGCATGGAGGCGTCGACCATTGGACGAGGGGGCAAAGGTTTCCTCTTGAAAGAGGTCCTCGTTGGCGCCGCCGACGGCCGCGAGGGTCGGGGCAACGACCACGCCAACGTTTTGCAACATGGTCCGGAGCGCCCACAGGCTGCGCAAGCCGCCCAAGGCGCCGGGGGAGGCGGCCATGAGGCCGGCCACCTTGCCTTTGAAGGCGGAAAGCGGGGCTTCGTCGCCCCCGCCTTTCCGGGAAGCCCAGTCCAGGGCGTTGATCAACAACGGGGTGGGGTGGGAATTGTATTCCGGGGAGGCGATGAGGAAGCCGTCGGCTTCGCGCATCGCCTCTTTCAAGTCTCTCGCGCCTTGGGGCAGGCCGTTGGCGGCTTCATAGTCCCCGTCGTAGATGGGCAGGTCCAACTCGCGCAGATCAATGGTTTCCACGGTGGCTCCCGCCAGGGCCGCCATCACTTCCGCGCGCTCCAGAAGCAAGGTGTTGAGGGACGATGTTCGCGAAGATCCTGAAAAAGCCAATAAGGTAAGCATGTTTAAAATCCCAAATTGTTCAGGAACGTGTTGGCCACTTCAACCAAATGCTCGGGACGAATGGGTTTGCTGAGAATGATGTCCGGTTTTGATCCGGTGAACTCCCGTTCCACGTCGTCGGTGTTTTGTCCGGTGACGATGATGACGGGCAGGCTGGGGTTGGCCTTGCGAATTTGATCGAAAGTGCTGGCGCCACCCTGTCCGGGCATCACCATATCCAAAATCACCAAAGCCACGGAGGGGGCGACGGTCAGCTTGTGCATGGCGTCAAACCCGTTTTCCGCTTCCAGAACGGGCATGCCCAAATCCTGCAGGCTGCGGCGGATCAATTGACGCATGTTCGCGTCGTCGTCCACCACCAGGATACTGGGTTCGGCTTCGGTTTCACGGGATTCGGAGCCGCCGAAGATCGCTTCGTCTTCGGCCGCGATGTCCTTGAGCGCCTGGGGGGCGAACATCTGGTTTTCGGTCATAAATCCCAGCAGGTCGCCGGGGCGGATCAGATATTTGCCCCCCGCGGTCCGGTATGACGGCAATTTGTCGTCACGTATCCAGCAACAGATGGTATTGCGGCTGACGCCGCAGAGGTTGGCCGCTTTGGGGGCGGACAGAAAGACGGGTTCGGGGATGTTGTTCTTTTTAGTGGCCATAATTTTTTTGTTACTCCTAATGAGATCCAATTATAGCCCGTTTGGGCTGAAGGTTGCAATGTAATTGTCAGAAATTTTGCGGGTGACATTTTGTACGGACCGACATTCTCCAAAGTCCAAGCAGTCCCACACAGAGAAACCCCGCGAATAAAGCGGATAAGACTTGGTAAGATCCCGTCCGGTCCCTCAGCCACGCGATCAGCATGGGCCCCAGTAATCCGGCGGCGGCCCAGGCGGTCAGGAGCATGCCGTACAGTGCGGACAGGTGTTTTTCGCCAAAGAGATCGCCCAAATACGCGGGGGCGGTGGCGAATCCGCCGCCATAACAGGTGAGGATCACGAAGACGGCCATTTGAAACGCCCAGGGCGAGGTCAAGCCTGGCAAAAGCCCGAAGGCCAGGATTTGCAATAGAAAAAAGCATGCCCAGGTTTGTGCCCGTCCGATGCGGTCGCTGGCCGCCGACCAGCCGATGCGTCCCAGGCCGTTGAACAGCCCCATGGCGCCAACCATGGCGGCCGCGGCTTTCGGGGTCATGCCGGTGATGTCCACCGCCATGGGGGAGGCAATGGAAATCAGGGCGATGCCGCAAAGAATGTTCAGGAAAAACATCATCCAAAGGCTCCGGTAGGGCGCGGAACGCATGATGGCGTTCGGAGACGAATCGCTCTTTGGCGTCGGGATGGGCGTTAACGCAGGCCCCGGGAGCGGATTCGGATCCGCTGCCGCACTGGTGTGGGAAAATCGAGATGCCCAATCTTGCGGCGGATTTTTCATGAACAGGGCGGACACGGCCATGATGCTGAAATAGATTGCACCCAGGAGAAAAAACGTGCCCGACACCCCCAACGATGCGGTTTGGAAGGAGATGATCGGCCCGGCAAGCATGGCGCCGAATCCAAACCCCATGGTGGCCAGTCCGGCCGCGAGTCCCCGCCGATCGGGAAACCATCGCAATAATGTCGAGACGGGCGCCACGTATCCCAACCCCAGTCCCATCCCGCCAATCAGTCCGTACCCCAGATAAAATCCCGGCAAAAAAGCCGCGCCGGCGGACAGCCCGGAAAGAACCAGACCGCTGCCGAACAGTGCCGCGGCCAACAGGCAATTGGTACGCGGGTGCAGGCGGTCGATGAAGCGTCCGGAAAATGCGGCCGTGATGCCCAACGAGAGAATCGCGAAACTGAAACCCAAGGCCACCCCGGTCTCGCTCCAGCCCGTCAGGCTCGTCAAGGGAAGTTTCCAGACGCTGTAGGCGTAAACGGAGCCGATGGACACGTGAATGCCCACCGCGGCGGCGGCAATGATCCAGCGAGGGTGTTTTGAATGGCTCATATAGGTCTTTTTTGGAAATTGTGGCCCTCCCGTTCAACTTTTCTTCGTGAAAAGCAATGAGATTCGATTGATTTTTTTCAATTTCCCGTCATGGAGGACGCATGAGTTTACGTGAAGAAGTGGAAGTTGCTTTTATCAATCATTTCGGGGGGGAACCCGATATCGTGGTCTGTGCCCCCGGACGGGTCAATCTCATTGGAGAGCATACCGACTACAACGGCGGGTTCGTCATGCCCATGGCCATTGATCGGGCCATGTACATTGCGGTCCGCTATCGCCGGGATGACACTGTGGTGCTTTTGTCGGCGGATTTTAACCACAAGGCCCGTTTCAATCTCAAAAAATTCAACTACATCAAACCCCACTGGTGTGAGTACATCAAGGGCGTGGCCCATGCCCTGCAAAGGCGGAACCTCTCCCTGCGCGGCTGGGACGGCGCCATGCTGGGCAATGTGCCCCGCGGGTCGGGGCTGTCCAGCTCGGCGGCCTTGGAATTGGCGGCGGCGAAGGCCTTTTCCGAAGTGTCCAATTTTCCCTGGGACCCGGTGGATATGGCGGTGGCGGGCCAGGAGGCTGAAAACAATTGGGTGGGGGTCAACTGCGGGATTATGGACCAGATGATTTCCGCCTGCGGCAAGGCCGGTCACGCCTATCTGCTGGACTGTCGTTCGCTAAAAGGGGAGCATGTGCCGTTGCCGGACGGGGTGCGCGTGGTGATTCTCGACACCGCCACCCGCCGGGGGCTGGTGGACTCCGCCTACAACGAACGCCGCAGCCAATGCGAGGATGCCGCGAAATTTTTCGGCGTCGAGCTGTTGCGGGACGTTTCCCCGGAAGCCTTTTTCAAACGTGCGGACGAATTGCCGGAATGCACGCGCAAGCGCGCCCGTCACGTCATCACCGAAGATCAACGCACCCTGGCGGCCGCCGAAGCCATGCGCTCGGGCGACTCGAAACGGCTCGGTCAGCTCATGTACGAGAGCCACGTGAGTTTGCGCGATGATTTCGAGGTCTGCAACGACGCCCTCAACACCATGGTGGAATGCGCCATGGCGCATCCGGCTTGCCTGGGCGCCCGGATGACCGGGGCCGGATTCGGCGGCTGTGCCGTGGCCTTGGTGCGCGAGGACGCCGCCGCCGATTTCGAGCGCGAGGTGGCGGCGGCCTATCAACAGGCCACCCAATTGGAACCGGCCGTTTACGTTTGCGTGGCCACCGATGGCGCCCGAAGACTCTGAAGTCACCGCGGTGGCGGTCCTCAACGGCGCCGCCCCGGATGCCGAACGCCTGCGTGGGTTGGCCCGCGTGCATCCCGTGTATGCCGCCGATGGCGGAGCCGCGGCCTGTGCCGCCGCCGGGGTGGACCCCGTCTGGGTGGTCGGGGATTTCGACAGCCTCGCGCACGAATTCCTGCCGGAAAGTTGGACCCTTGTCCACGATCCCGATCAAAATTCCACCGACTTCGAGAAACTGATTGGGCGACTGCCCCCCGGGTTGGATCGGCTGATCATTTGCGGGGCATTCGGGGACCGCTTTGATCATGTCTTCAACAACTTGATCCTCGCCGCCGCCCTGCCGCGGGACCTGCGGGTGGAACTGGATGGCGATGCCGCCCGGCTTTGGCGGATTACCCCCGCCCGGCCCTTCGCGCGTGAATTTTCCGAGCAACAACTCATCTCGCTCTTGCCCATGGGGGAGGTGAACGGAGTCGAGACCCAAGGCTTGCAATGGCCGTTGCGGGATGCCGATCTGGGCCCGGGGCAGGGCATTGCCCAAAGCAACCGCGCCACCGGCGCCGTGACCGTTCGGGTCCGGCGGGGGGTGCTTTTTCTTTGGGCCGACTGCAATGAATGGGACGTTCTCCGATCTGAAAATGAATTGCACCCGATGGACAATCCGCTTGCATGAATCCGGAGATCGGTTAGGGAAGTGTTTGTGCGGTTTCGGATGTGCCGAACCGGTGTAACCACAGGAACTTTTTGATGAAAATTTATCTCAGCGGACAATTGGTAGACGAGTCGGAGGCGAAAGTCTCCGTGTTTGATCATGGACTTTTATACGGCGACGGCGTCTTTGAAGGCATACGCGCGTATCACGGACGGGTGTTTTTGCTGAAGGAACACGTGGACCGTTTGTATGAATCGGCCAAGGCCATTGCCTTGGAAATCCCCATGACCCGGGGGGAAATGGCCCGGGCGGTGGTGGAAACCTGCATCGCCAACGGCATATCCTCCGGGTACATTCGCCTGGTGGTCACCCGCGGGGTGGGGACCCTGGGGCTGAACCCGTATTTGTGCAAAAAACCGGAGGTGATCATCATTGCCGCCGCCATTCAGCTCTATCCGCCCGAATTGTATGAAACCGGAATGAGCGTGGTGACCGTCGGCACCGTGCGCAATCATCCCGAGGCCATCAATCCCCGCATCAAAAGCCTGAATTACCTGAACAATGTCATGGCCAAAATCGAGGCCATCAACTCCGGGGTTTTGGAATGTATCATGCTAAATCCACAGGGACATGTTGCAGAAGCGTCGGGAGACAATATATTCATTGTAAAGAACGGTGTGCTGAAAACGCCTCCGGTTTGGTGCGGCGCCCTCGACGGCATTACCCGTCGGGCGGTCATGGGCATCGCCGAAGACGCCGGGTACGCCGTGCGGGAGGATGTTCTGCAGCGGTATGACCTCTTTACCGCCGACGAAATGTTCCTCACCGGCACCGCCGCCGAAGTGATTGCGGTGACCACCGTGGACCGCCGGACCATTGGGGACGGCACCCCGGGACAGGTTACGCTTGACCTTCAGCGGCATTTCAAAGAGTATGTGAAAGTGAATGGAACGCCCATTCAAGCGAATTGAAGTCCAAACCCTATGAAGTGTGAACACTGCGACCAAACCGCGACCGTACATGTGACCCGCGTTGCCCAGGGCAAGGTACACAAGGTGCATTTGTGCGAAGCGTGCGCTCAGAAAATGGGCATGGGGCCGTCTCCGTCGTCGACGGGGAGCGGTCCCACGGTGGCGGACGCCCTTTTGGGGGGCGGGATGTCGGGGAGCGTTTCGTCTCCCCATCGGGTCCGCCGTTGTCCCGGATGCGGGTTGACGCTTCGGGGCCTGCAAAAAGAGGGCCGGTTGGGTTGTGCCCAGTGTTACGACGTGTTTGGCGAGGAACTGGACCGGATTCTCCGCTCGATTCACGATGCGGTCGAACACCGCGGACGCACGCCGGGTGAAGGCGTCAAGCGTCAGGATTTGGGCCGTAAAATGGATGTGTTGCAGTCCCGCCTGACCCGGGCCATCGAAGCGGAGGCCTTTGAAGACGCGGCCAAAATCCGGGATGAATTGCAGCACCTGCAAACCACGCTGGAGGCAAAGCTTGAGGAAAATCGGAAGGCTTCAGGGAACAAGGAGGTCTATCCGTCATGACCTTGCAAGAACTCATCGATCATCCCTGCGCCTGGTTCGTGGACCACGCCTGCGGAGAGGTGGCCATCAGTTCCCGCATTCGGCTGGCCCGGAATGTGGCCGGATATCCCTTTCCCTCCCGGGCGGAACCGGTGCAATTGCGCGAAATCAGGCACAATGTGTTGCGGACCTTGTCCCAACTCGACCTGTTTGACCAAGGATGGGTTTCGGAAACCGATGAGGTGAGTGCCCGGGACCGTATGTTGCTTTTTGAGCGCAGTTTGATGAGCCGCGAACACATGGAAAACGAAGAAAGCGGCGCCATTGGGGTCAGCCGGGACGAACAGGACGTGGTCATGGTCAATGAAGAGGACCATCTGCGCCTGCAGGTCGTGCGGCCCGGGCTCAGCCTGGAATCGGCCTGGGAGGAGATGCAAACCCTCGACGCTTCGATGGAGGAACATGTGGATTACGCTTTTTCGAGCAAATACGGGTATCTGACCTGCTGTCCGTCCAATACCGGCACCGGATTGCGGGCCGGGGTCATGTTGCATCTTCCCGGCCTGGCCCTTCTCGACGAGGTGCGGCCGGTCATGCGTGGCCTGGCGAAAATGGGTCTGGCGGTGCGCGGACCCGGGGGAGAGGGGAGCGATGCGGACGGTTTTCTCTATCAGGTGTCCAATCAGGTGACCCTGGGGCGTTCGGAGCAGGACATCATCGGCGAATTGCACCAGGTGGTGGACGAATTGGTAACCCACGAGTACAACGCCCGCCTTCGTCTGGAGGAAGTACGCCCCAACGGGCTGCGCGACAAAGTGGGTCGGGCCGCCGGCATCCTGCAAAACGCCTGGGAACTTTCCTCGAAAGAAGCCTTGGATCTCTTGGCCATGGTTCGTTTGGGGCTGGCCATGGACCTGCTTGCAGTGGAGGAAGAGCATGTGGTGGAGCGGCTGATGATCGAAGTTCGCCCCGCCCATTTGCAAAAATTGGCTGGAAAAGAGCTGAATCCGGGCGAAAGAGACAGATTTCGCGCACTCCGCGTGCGTTCTAAGCTTGCTGAATTAAGGAAAGGTCCTAAACTGTAACCATGACGAACTTCACACCACGCGCACAACAAGTTTTGCAACTCGCCCGCAAAGAGGCCGATCGGTTTAACCACGGCTATGTGGGAACCGAACATCTTTTGCTGGGACTCATCGCTCTCGGACAAGGGGTGGCGGTGAACGTGCTCCAACGCATGGGCATCGATCTCGAAACCGTCCGCATGGAGGTTGAAAAAGCCGTGGGCGTCGGGCCCGAGACCAAAACCATGGGCAACGTGCCTTTCACGCCGCGCGTGAAAAAGGTGCTGGCCCTGGCCGGAAGCGAGGCCCGGGCGCTCAACCACTCCTATGTGGGCACGGAACACATTCTCCTGGGGCTGCTCCGCGAAGGGGAGGGCGTGGCCGCGCGGGTGCTCAAAAACCTGCAGGTCGACCTCGAAAAAACCCGCATCGAGATCATGAAAGAGCTGGACCCGGGCTACGACCCCAGCGCCGAGCCCAAAACCGCGACCGCGGGCAATGCCAAGGAGTCCGAAGAAAAACAAAAAACCCCGGCGCTGAATGCGTTTGGGCGGGATCTCACCGAAATGGCCCGTCGCGGGGAACTCGACCCCGTAATCGGCCGCAGCAATGAAATCGAGCGGGTGATTCAGATTCTGTGTCGCCGCACCAAAAACAATCCGGTGTTGCTGGGCGAAGCCGGCGTGGGGAAAACCGCGATTGCCGAAGGCCTGGCCCAGTGCATTGTCACCGGCGATGTGCCCGAATTGTTGGTGGAGCGCAAGGTCGTGACCCTGGATTTGGCCCTGATGGTCGCCGGCACCAAATACCGCGGTCAATTCGAGGAACGCATCAAGGCGGTCATGGACGAAATTCGCAAAGCGAAAAACGTGATTCTGTTCATTGATGAATTGCACACCATCGTCGGCGCCGGAAGCGCGGAAGGGGCCATGGACGCCTCGAACATCATCAAACCCGCGCTGGCCCGCGGCGAAATGCAATGCATCGGCGCCACCACGCTCAACGAATACCGCCGCTTTATCGAAAAAGACGCCGCCTTGGAACGTCGGTTCCAATCCGTGTTGGTGAAAGAACCCAGCGTGGACGAGGCGGTCCTGATTCTCAAGGGCCTGAAACGCAAATACGAGGATCACCATCACGCGCGCATCACCGATGACGCCGTTCGCGAGGCCGTGGAACTGTCTTCGCGGTATTTGACGGATCGCTATTTGCCGGACAAGGCGATTGACATCATGGACGAGGCCGGTGCCCGCGCCCGCATCGCGGCCATGACCCGCCCCCCCGAACTGAAGTCTTTTGAAGAGGAAATCGAAAAGATCAAGATCGAGAAAGACAACGCCATTCGCGATCAGAAATTCGAGGAAGCCGCTTCCCTGCGCGATCAAGAGCGCGAGGCCCGGGAGAAATTGGAAACCGCCATGAATGACTGGCGCAAGGAGCGCGACGAAAAAGTCGTGGACGTCAACGCCGAGGATATCATTCACGTCGTGTCCAAATGGACCGGGGTGCCGCTTTCCCGCATGGAAGATTCGGAAATGTCCCGTTTGTTGGACATGGAAACGGTGCTGGCCAGTCAGGTGGTGGGACAAGGCGAAGCCGTGGGGGTCATTTCCAAGGCCTTGCGCCGTTCCCGGGCCGACCTCAAGGACCCCAAACGTCCCATCGGCTCTTTTGTGTTTCTCGGGCCCACGGGCGTGGGCAAAACCTTGTTGGCCAAGGCGCTCACGGAATTCATGTTCGACGACGCCGACGCCTTGATCCAAATCGACATGTCCGAGTACATGGAAAAATTCGCCTCCTCCCGGCTGATTGGCTCGCCCCCCGGCTATGTGGGGCATGAAGAAGGCGGACAACTCACCGAGCAGGTGCGTCGGAAGCCTTACAGCGTGATTTTGTTCGACGAAATCGAGAAAGCCCACCCGGACACCATGAACCTGCTCCTGCAGATTCTGGAAGAAGGCAAGTTGACCGATTCCTTGGGACGCACCGTGGACTTCCGCAATACGATCATCATCATGACCAGCAATATCGGCGCGGAATTCACCAAGAAAAACATGGGACTCGGCTTTGGCAATCTTGACGCCGCCGGCGGCTCCCACGAGCATCTCAAAGACAAAATGGTCGAGGCCGCCAAACAAATGTACAAGCCGGAACTGCTCAACCGCATGGACGAGATCATTGTATTCCATCAATTGACGCGGGACGATGTGCGCAAGATTCTGGACATTGAGTTGACCAAGGTCAAGGGGCGTCTGGCCACCAAGCGCATGACCCTCAAGCTGGAAGAGTCGGCCGTCGAGTTCCTGATCGACAAAGGGTTCGATCCCGAATACGGGGCCCGCCCCCTGCGGCGTGCCATCGAACGCTATTTGGAAGATCCGCTTGCCGAGGATTTGTTGCGCGGTCGATTCTCTCCCGATGAAATCATTGACGTTCGGGTTGAGGAAGATCACCTCCACTTTGAGCAGCTTGCCGGCGCAAATTGATCCTGTTCCTGAAGAGCCTCAGTTGGATTTGCGGACATTTGCCATTGTCCGTGGTTTTGGCCGCGGGCCGCGGGATCGGACGCTTGTCCGCCCTGTTCGGGCGCCGTCGGAAAGAGGTGCTGGAGCGTATTCAAAGCTGTTTGGGCGTGGACCAGGCCGAAGCGAAGAAGATCCGCAAGGGCATGTACCTGAATTTGGGCATGACGGCGGTGGAGGTGTTGCGTCTGCCGTACATGACGGAAGACGAAGTCCGCGCCCGAATTCGCTATGAAGGCGCGGAAAAGGCTCCGGCGCGTGGCACGTCCACCATTGGCTTGGTGGCCCACACGGGGAATTGGGAATTGCTGGCGGCCACCACCTCTTTTTTCATCGACAATGAAATGAACGTGGTGGTGAAAGCCCAGAAGCCCGCCGCATTGAACGATTGGATGATCAAAACGCGATCCCGCTGGGGGACCAAAATCCATGACCGGCGCGGATCGATCCGCGAAATTCTCCGGGTGCTCAGAAACGGAGAAATCCTGGCCTTTATTCTCGATCAGAACGCCAAGCGGAATTGGGGAGTTTTCGTGGATTTTTTTGGAAGGACCGCCTGCACCAGCGACGGACTTTCCGAAATCGCCGCCCGGACCGGCGTGGACACGTATCCCGTCTTTTGCCGGCGGCTGCCGGATCACAATTTGCTGGTCACGGTGCGGGATCCCATTCCCCCGCCCCAAAGCCGGGCGCCTGAAGAGGTTCGCGCCCATACCCAGGCTTGCACAAAAGCCATCGAAGATTTTGTCCGCGCCCATCCCGACCAATGGATTTGGATGCACCGTCGTTGGCGCACCCAACCCGAAGCCGCGGATACAAAGGAAAGCGTCGAAAAGAATGAAGACGCGTAAGGTTCACGAACACCATGCGAATCATATTGGGATCTTTTCCCGCCTCTTTCCTTCCCGCCTCCCCCCCGCACCCCTTCCGGAGAACTCAAAATGAAAACCCTGCTCGCTTCCCTTTCCCTGCTGTTCGTCTCCCCGCTGTTTGCCGAAGAAACGGCAACCCCACAGTCCCTGCACGCTTTTTCGGTGGAAGACATCGAAGGCAATCCGGTTGATTTCGCCCAATACAAAGACAAGGTGGTGTTGGTTGTGAACACCGCTTCCAAATGCGGGCACACGCGCCAATACGCCGATCTCGTTCAGTTGCAGAAGGATTACGAGGAAAAAGGAGTGGTGGTCCTGGGTTTCCCCGCCAACAACTTCGCCAATCAGGAGCCCGGTAGCAACGAACAGATCCTTGCGTTTTGCGAAACCCGTTTCAATGTCAATTTCCCCCTGTTTTCAAAGGTTTCGGTGCGGGGAGAGGATCAGCATCCCCTGTTCGCCTTTCTCACCGAAGCGGAAAATCCCGATTTCACCGGAAACATCAATTGGAATTTCGAGAAGATCTTGGTCGGCCCCGATGGCACCGTGCAACGCCGCTTCCGCTCCCGGACCAATCCAAGCGGTCCGGAAATCCGCGAGGCCATCGATGCGCTGGTGGCACGGGATTGATCCGAACGGTCCGTCTTGATCCGACGTATCGGTCGGATCGGTCGGATCATGTGCCGTACCAAGCCTATTTGTGGTCTAAGTCCGCCTTCGCTGCTGGCAATGTCGAAAGCGATTTCCGTGGGATGGACCTCCAGGGCAAAGCGGACCCCGAGTTCAGCATAGGCGTCCAGATTGGGGGTCCACCGGGTCGCCAAATCCAAGAAACCGTCTTCGATCATTTCCCGGGCGGTCCGCTGCCGGACGCCTTCGGGATCGCCGTCCCCCCAGACATGGGGCGGGAGAATTTGGCGGTGGCGCTCGTCAATCCGGTCACAGATCGCCTGCCCGACGAGGTGATTGGAAATGGAAAACCATTTGAGGCCGTGTCGTTCCAATTGGGCTTTTTTGGCCGGGAGGTCATCGGGTTCGTTGAGTGCCTTTTGCACGTCGAAATGGTCGCCCCAACAGGCCAATTCCAAACTCTCCTTGTTTGGATGGTGCGAAGTTGAATTCCGCGTCAGGAAAAAATCAAAGGGACGGGGAATCAAGAAAAAATCAATTTTCCCCCAAAAACATGAGGCGGTCCCCTTCGCGGGGGTATTGTCCGCGTCCGCCGAGGCTGTCGAGATCAATGTCGGCCACGCTTTGGCCTTCTTGGACGGCGGTGATGGAGGCAGTCCCGATTTCCACGCCCTCCCGAAGGATGCGGCCGGTTTTTCCAACCTCCAGGTTGTCATCGGAACCGCCCTCGAAAATGACGTAATGCCAGGTGGGATTGACGTAGATGACGTCGAAGCCGGGGAGGGCGGCGGGTTCGGGATCGGAGGGCGGCGGGGCCACGGGTTCGATGGGGCCAAGGGTGGGTTCGGCGGGCAGCGTCTCCGGCAGTTCCGTCAACATGCGCCGCAAGCGGATGATTTCCTCGCGCATCATTTCATTTCGGTTGCGAAGCTGTTCGTTTTCCGTGCGCAGGGAACGCAGGACCATGCGCAATTCCTGCAATTCCGCTTCGAGGACTTCCGGGGGCGTAGCCCGCAGGGCCGCGATGGGCATGGAGAAAAGGAGAAGGCTGTAAATCAATTTCATGCGGGCATACAAGAAAATTAACGGGCCTTTGTCGAGGGAATCCTCCCTGAATCCGTGGGATCTTTGCCGTGAATCCGCACAATCGCATGTGCGGCAAGGAATAGTCGGGGGGCGCATCTCATCATTGGTGTTTTTTTTGCCGTAGCTGCAACTGTCCCAAGTTGCAGAACCTAACGCAGATTTCACCCGCAACCGAATGAACCACCCGCTCGCAAGCTCGCTGGAGAACACGAAGGAGCACGGAGCCAGCACGACGGCAGGGTCCGCGTGGTCCTTCGGCAAGCTCAGGATCATAAAGCCCCGGAACTCACCCCAAAACCCACGCGGAAACCTGCGGTATAGCTCCAACAGGG
>PXAS01000287.1 GCA_003565815.1 PVC group bacterium | reverse complement strand
CGGAATTCTACAAGAAACTACAAATGATTCGCGGGACGGCATAGCCATTCGCGGGGTTCCCTTCCCCAAAAACGATCTGCAGGACGGCGAAGCATCCGCAGGGTAAAAAAAAACTTTTCTCCAAGTCATTGAAGATAAATGAATAATCAGAAATATACACGCTTTTTTGTATCATCTTCCTTCGGAAGACTCTATCGTAATCCTAATCAAAATAGCCGGAGATTTCGAGTACGAGTAAGATTATGATTATGATTAACACCGGATGACGGATGGCGGCGAAATCAGGTGCTGGCGAATTCAGGCTTGTGAATGCTTGGCTTCCCATTTACCATGGACTCATGATCAAGTACTTTCATTTCCATAAAAATATCATGGTGATGTCTATCGCTGTTTTTGTGGTGGTATGTGCAATATTTTTGTTTTCACGATCCGGATCGCCCCAAGAAGAAGTTCTTTATCAAGAAGGCCTCCTGTATATTGATTTCCATTTTTCTTTGTTGGAGCACCGCTGCATCATTTTCGATGAAGAAAAGGTCTTTTTCAATGAAATCATTGGGGAAAACCCGGAATCCCATTATCCATTTCATTCGATGGTGGATGGCCTCTACATCCAAGACTTTGAGGGGAAGCTTTCCATATTCTTCATAAAGGATCTTGATGTGTATACAGTTGAATTTGAACTAAGCGATTTAGTCGGTGTTTCATTGTATTTCCAAAAGTGGAGTGACGAACGCCTGATGTATCTCAATACAGACACTTCATATGACCTTGGGTTCGGTGAATGGTTGGATTACGGGAGGCAAGCAAAACATTTCAGGTTTTCCGGCGTAGATTCCACGGATTAAGAGCGATTTTTACCGTTAGGATTTTGTTTCTGCAGTGGCGAATTTTGTCAAAATTGACCCATCAACAAAACCAAAGTGGGGGGACCACGGATGCCGTGCGGCAGACCACGGATTGAAAAACCAGTGTTTTTCTCTGAATCCATCTCCCACCCCATCCGGGGTCTGCCGAACGGCATCCGTGGTCTCATTTCTCATAACCCAAGCCCCAATACATCATACACGCACTCCTGGGTGCTTCGCGCACTCGTCACTCATCATTCGTCATTCCCCCTGACATTTCTGTAAATTTCTGTGAGAAATTCGTTTCAAAACGGAAAGAGGGTTGACCTTTTTGCGATAAGCGTTCAGGTTGAGGGCTTAATCAGGAGTTTCTACATGGCTGTAACCGTACAATTGAATGACTTGGTGAAGGTGTTTGGCAACATTCGCGCCGTGGACCACATCACCCTCACCATCGAACCCGGTGAATTGTTTTTTCTGTTGGGGCCTTCCGGCTGTGGCAAAACCACGCTTTTGCGCGCCATCGCCGGGTTCAATGAACCCGACGGGGGCCAAATTCTCATCGGCGACCGGGATGTGACCAAGTTGCCGCCGCACAAGCGCGACACCGGCATGGTGTTCCAAAGTTACGCCCTCTGGCCGCACATGAGCGTGGCCCAAAACGTGGCCTTCGGCCTGGAAATGCGCAAGCTGGGGAAGGCCGAAACCCAAAAGCGCGTGCAGGAGGCCCTGGAAATGGTGAAAATGAGTGACCGGGCCACCCACAAACCCAACCAGCTTTCCGGCGGACAACAACAACGCGTGGCCCTGGCCCGGGCCTTGGTGATTCATCCCCAATGTTTGTTGCTCGACGAACCGCTCTCGAATCTGGACGCGAAACTCCGCCTGGAAATGCGCACCGAAATCCGCCGCATTTGCAAGGAGGCGGGGTTGACCGCCATTTACGTGACCCACGATCAAAAGGAGGCCCTGTCCGTAGCCGACCGTCTGGCGGTGCTCAACGGGGGCGTGGTGGAGCAGTGCGGGGCGCCGCGCGAGGTGTACCGGCGTCCGGTTTCGATGTTCGTGGCCAGCTTCATCGGCGAAACCAATTTCATTCCCGGCGTTTTCCGGGGCGGGGAAGGGGAGCGGGTCACCATCGACACCGAATTGGGGACATTCGTGTCCACCGCGCCGATCTCCGGGGTCAAAAACGGGGACGCGGTGACGATTTCCCTGCGCCCGGAAACGCTTCGCCTGGACGAAGCTTCCGCTTCCGCGCCCAATCAGTTGGACGGCATCGTACACGATTCCGTTTATTTGGGCGAGGTCGCCCAGCATCAGGTGCGGGTGGGCGGCGAAAAGGCCATGAATCTGAAAGTGTTCGATTTGAATCCGCGCATCATCGCCCGCGACGGCGAGGAAGCCGCGCGCGTTTGGGTGGACCCCTCGGACGTGGTGGTATTGCCCGCAGCCGGAAAGGGAGTCCCGGCGCCATGAAAAACATTTCCGTCCTGCTGGTCGCGGCCCTGGTGATCGCCCTGCCGTTCTTGTTTCGCCAGGAAACCGAGGAGGAACAATGGGTGCCGGGCGATCCCATGCTGGTGGTGATCTCGCCCCACAACGAGGCCATTCGCTATGAATTCGGTCGCGCCTTCAACCGCTGGCACATTGAACACCACGGCAGCCCGGTGAAGATCGATTGGCGCACCATCGGGGGCACTTCGGAAATCGGACGCTACATGGAAGGCGAAACCCAAGCGGCGTTCCGGGCCTGGTGGACGGGGCCGCAAGGCCGGGACTGGCCGCGCGGCGGCACCTTTGAACTCACCAACCACCGTTTCAACAGCACCGCGCCCGAATTGATCGAACTTCACCGCGCCCTGCGGGAAACCGACGATCCCGCGGCCTTCGGCACGGGCCTGGATTTGTTTTTCGGCGGCGGCGAATACGATCATTCCCTTGCCTTCGCCAAGGGGTTGACCGTCAATCCCTGGCCGGAAGGGGTGCCCCACGAAGTGGTCCACAATGAAGCGGGCACGGAAATCATTCCCGAACGGCTCAGTGGCGAAACTTGGCGGGCGGAGGGCTTTATGGGCACCGCGCTGAGCACCTTCGGCATTATTTACAATTACGACCGGCTCGAAGATCTCGGGGTGGAACATCCTCCCGCCACTTGGCGCGATCTGACCGATCCGCGCTTTCATCGTCAGCTCGGCGTGGCCGACCCCACCAAAAGCGGTTCCGTGGCCAAAGCCTTTGAAATGATCATTCACCAGGAAATCAATGCGGCCGTGGAGGCCGCCGGATACACGTGGGAGGATGGCGCCGTTGAAGACGAATGGCCCGAAGCATACCGGGCGGCGGTTGAAGAGGGATGGTGGAACGGCATCAACCTGGTGCGTCTCATTGGCGCCAACGCCCGCTATTTCACCGACAGCGCCGGCAAGGTGCCCATCGACGTGAGCACGGGAAACGCCGCCGTGGGCATTGCCATCGATTTTTACGGGCGATATCAGGCGGAAACCAGCCGCGATCCGGTGACCGGACGGGAACGAATGCGTTACGTGACCCCCGTGGGCGGGTCGAGCGTCAGTTGCGACCCGGTGAGCCTCATCCGCGGCGCCCCCAACCGCGAGTTGGCGGTGCGCTTTATCGAGTTTACCGTGAGCGAGGCCGGCCAGCGTTTGTGGAATTATCGGCCCGGCACCCCCGGCGGACCGGACAAATTCGCGCTGCGGCGTTTGCCCATCCGCCGGGATTTTTATCCCGGGGATTCCCCGGACATTCAGGCGGCTTTTGACTCCCATGCCCCGCATACATCGGACGATCTCAGCGATGAAACCGTGAATCCGTACCATCTCGCCTCCCAGTTTGAATATGTGTCCATGTGGACGGGACGGCATTTTTCCATCCACCGCAATTTGATTCGGGCCATGTGTTTGGACGCCGGTGACGAGTTGAGCGCCGCCTGGGCGGCCATCGCCCGGGCCGGTGGACCCGAAGCCGTGCCCGAAGCCATGGAGGCTCTGTTCGCCTTGCCGGAGGGCCTGACCTGGAGCGGGGCCTTGGACCGCGAACGCTTTAGTTCCGCCCGCCGGATGGAATACATGCGCGAATGGGTCTTGTTCTTCCGCGCCCAATACCGTCTTGCGCGTGAATTGGCAGAGGAGGCCGCCAGTGCGTAAAAAATCAGCTTGGATCGTCTTCTGCGTCACCATGACCGTCTTTTTGATCGGTTTCATTTTTCCGCTCGTCTTGGTGGTGCGCAACGGTTTCGTTTCTCCCGACGGACAGTTCACGCTCCGATATTTGTTCGGGGTGTTCCAAAACCCGATTTATCTGGAAGGACTGCGCAACAGTCTGCGACTCGCCATCGGCACCACATTGCTGGCCACCTGTCTTTCCCTGCCATTGGCCTGGCTGTCCAACCGCTATCATTTCGCGGGCAAGGTCTGGGTGAATGCCCTGGTGCTCGTGCCCATGATTTTGCCGCCTTTCGTGGGCGCCATTGGATTTCAGCAAATTCTCGGCCAGTACGGCGCCCTCAACGCCCTGCTGGGCCTGGAAGTGGACTGGCTGGGACGCGGACGTTGGGTCGGGGTGATTTTGCTCCAGTCCCTGTCCCTGTATCCGATCATGTATTTGAACGTTTCCGCCGCCCTGGCCAACATCGATCATGCCATGGACGAGGCCGCCGAAAATCTCGGCGCCACCGGCTTCACGAAATTCCGACGCATTACCCTGCCGCTCATGGCGCCGGGCCTGTTCGCGGGCGGCACCATCGTGTTCATTTGGTCTTTTACCGAACTCGGCACCCCGCTGATCATGAACTACACCCGGGTGGCGTCGGTGCAGGTGTACGACGCCCTCAAAGAGATCGGCGGTAATCCGTTTCCCTTCGCGCTGGTCTTCGTCATGCTCGTCGTCAGCGTCAGTCTTTATCTGCTGAGCAAAATCATGTTTGGCGGCAAAGCCTACGCCATGCAAAGCAAAGCCGCGACCACGTTCACCGAAACCCGGCTCACCGGATGGCGGGCGGGGTTGGCGCTGTTGCCCTTTTTGCTTGTGATTTTTCTCGCGCTCCTGCCGCATGCGGGCGTGATCCTCACCAGCTTTTCCGCGCCCGGCGGTTGGTATCGCAGCGTTTTGCCCGAAGTCTATACCACCGGCAACTATGTGGAGGCCCTCGGACATAACATGACCGTGAGCAGTATTCGCAACAGTCTGTTTTTCTCCACCCTCGCGGTACTGTTCAATCTCGTCTTCGGCATCGGCATCGCCTTCGTCGTGGTCCGGTCCACCCTCCGCGTGCGCGGCGTGTTGGACGGCCTTGCGATGATGCCCCTGGCGGTGCCCGGTCTGGTCATGGCCTCGGGATATTTGGCCTTCAGTTCCTGGATTTCCAACAGCGAAATGGTGCGCAATTCCCCGGCATTGTTGAATCTCTTCGACGTGAAAACCAACCCCACCTTGTTTTTGGTCATGGCCTATGGCATTCGCCGTCTGCCCTACATGGTGCGATCCGCGGTGGCGGGGCTGCAACAAACCAGCGCCGGACTCGAAGAAGCCGCCGCCAACCTCGGCGCCCCGCCCATGGTCAGCCTGCGCCGGGTGACCCTGCCCTTGATCACCGCCAATCTCATCGCCGGCGCCTTGTTGGCCTTTGCCTTCAGCATGCTCGAAGTCTCCGACAGCTTGATGCTCGCCCAACGCGAAGATTTCTACCCGATCACCAAAACCATCTACGAACTCTTCCAGCTCATCGGCACCGGAAAATACCTGGCCAGTGCCCTCGGGGTCTGGGCCATGCTGTTCCTCGCCGTCACCATCGTCGGCAGCAGCCTCCTGCTCGGCAAAAAACTCGGCGCCCTGTTCCGGGTTTGATACACGCTGAATCAACCCCCAAGCAGGTCTTTTCGGACAGCAAAAGAAGCTCCTGAAAACCAGTCAAAGCCACCTGGCGAAAATGGAACACGCGGAGAAATCCGTTTCCATCGTCCCAAAAGTCGCCCCCCCGCACAAAACCGAGTCCCGCGCGAAGCGCCCTGGAGTGCGTGTAGCGAGTTTTACGAGCTACCGCCCGGCCCCGTTGACCACAAGCCAACCCGGGTCCATGCCTTGACCCTTGGGCAAGATCACCCCTCCGCAGCCAACATCGGTAGCGAGTTGCGCCGGAGGTATTCGCGCAAAACCACCGCCAAAAGGCGGTAGCTCGTAAAACTCGCTACGCGCACTCCAGGGACGCTTCGCGTCAATCCACTTTCGACCAAGGGAGGAAGTCCTCAATCAGCCGCACAAGCGTCCCCCGCGCGAATG
>PXAS01000402.1 GCA_003565815.1 PVC group bacterium | reverse complement strand
GGCGATGGACCGTAGCTGCAACTGTCCCAGTTGCAGAATGTGTTTCGAAGCTGGGGACAGCTTCGACAACGGCGACAATCGTAGCTGCAACTGTCCCAGTTGCAGAAGCATTTCGAAGCTGGGACAGCTTCGACTACGGCGACAATCGTAGCTGCAACTGTCCCCAGTTGCAGAATGCATTTCGAAGCTGGGACAGCTTCGACTACGGCGATGATCGTAGCTGCAACTGTCCCCAGTTGCAGAAGCATTTCGAAGCTGGGACAGCTTCGACAACGGCGATAGATCGTAGCTGCCGATTCCATCCGCAACCGATATCTCCACATTTCACCACTGCGCGCGCAGAGCCAGCGTGAAGCTGCGGCCCGGTTCCGGGATCCGGTCGCCGGGACGTAAATCCCCCACGGGCATTACGGCGTTGCGGGTGAGGTGCCGGGCATAGGTTTTGTCGAAGAGATTTTCGATGCCCGCCTCGATGCGGAGCCCCGGACGCAGGTTTGCGCCGAGGCGGAAATAGGCGACGGCATATCCGGGCGTTTCTCCTTCCCCGAAGCCGGTGTCAATGCGCTCCTGACGGGCGGCGAAATCGACCCCAAGTTCGGCGTGGGCCCGGCGTTCCCAGCGGAGTGCGGCGGACCCCTCCAACGGGGGCATTTCCGGCAGGTCTCCTCCGCCGCTTTCTTCGCCGCGGACAAAACCGAGTTGTGCGGGTAGATGCCAGTGCTCCGACAGACGGAAGACCGCGGCAAGTTCAATTCCGTAGAGGTGGGCGTTGACGTTCCGGTGGCTGAATACCGGATTGGGCATGCCGTCGCCGGTGATGTCCCGCCGTCCGATGAGGGTGGGTTTGATGTAGTCATCCACCCGGGCGGCATGCAAGGCGACCCCGAAGCGATGCGCCTCCCGGGAACCGTCCAGCCGCAGTTCGACTTGATGCTTCACTTCCGGGTCCAGATCGGGATTTCCGATGCCGTAACCGCCGGGACGCGCGGCAAAGCCGTCGTACCGCTGGCTGAGATTGGGCGCGGAGGCTACCCGAATCAGGCCGAGTGTGGCGGTCCAGGTTTCGCGAATCTGCTTTTCGAGCGTGACATTGCCCGATAGCAGTTGATCTTCGTTGGCGCGACGGTTGCGGTTGGCTTCCCCGAAGCGGGTGTATGCCTCTTCGATGGTGAGGGGGCCTACGCCGGGTCCCGGGAGGGTGATGCGTTCGGGACCGCCGACTTTTGCGTTCACGATATCCAGGCGGATGCCGCTTCGGAGTTGCAGATGTTCCCGCAGAGGGCCTTCCCATTCCGTGAAGAATCCCGCCTGATTTTCCCGGAGGTCCGGCCAGATCGGATCGCGGAAGGACATGCCGGTGGCCGGAAGGAAGCGCCTGCGGGTGGCTTCGCGCTCCAATCGGGAGGCGTCCGCACCCATCCGCAGCTCACCCTCGCCGGCCACCCAGCGGCTCAACAATCGGCCACTGTAACTGTCGGCGGTGGTGGGATTGGACGCAATCAGGTTGCGGCGGTTGGGACGGTCACGGTTGTCCATGAGGTGATCCACCTGCTGCAGTCCTCCGCGGAGTTCCAATGATTTCAGCGTTTCCCCGTCGACCTGCCAGCGGGTATTCAGGGTGAAGATGTTGATGTCGATGTGGCGGGAATCCATGGGGAGCGCGGGATAGTCCACGTCCCGCTCTTCAATGCGGCGGAGGGCCGCATCCACCTCGACGTCCTCGTGAACCTTCAAGGTGCCATCGAGTCCCAACTCAAAGAGGTCCCGTGAGGCGGGTACGCGGGTGCCGTCTCCGGCGATAGAGTCGTCTTGCGTACTCCAGGAACCGGAAAGGAAAAAGCTGGATTTTGCGGATTCGCGCAGACTGGAAACATTTCCTCCGATCCGCTCGGGATTGCTCTCCACCGACACGGCGGCGTTGAGGAGGGGCGGACGCGGCGCCTCCGGGTCCCAGTCCGTTTGCGTGGAAATGCGGATGCGTCCGCCGAGCCCCCCGGGGCCGTCGACAACCGATGCTCCGGACAGATCCAGATGAACCTGCTGTAGCGAGGCTGCCGAAAGGAGGGACGCGGGCGGGTCCATGCGTGCCGGACAGGCTCCGTGGAGGCTGAGGCCGTTAAAATCGGTTCGGACCCTTTCCCAGCCGAGGCCGCGGAAAACGGGCTCGCCGCCGGAGGGGCCGCGCGCGGCCACGGATATGCCCGGTTGCGTTCCCAACAAACGGCTCAGCTCCATGTGGCTCTGGCGGACCGAGTCGGGGTGAACACGGGAGGATCGTGGGGCGGGAAGGGGTTCCAATACCCGGTAAGGGGGCAGAACGGCGGGCTCGTCGCCCGCAAATACGGAAAACACGGCACATGCGGCCGCAGTGTGAAAAGGCTTCATAAAAACTCCTGATGATGATGAAAATCGTTGAAAAACAGATCAGATCAACAGGCGTTTTTTCGGAGGAGGGAGATCGGGCTGGAAGTGGGGGGACTCATAGATGAGCACGAATCCGGAAAAGGATTCGGGAATGCCGAAAGCGGGTAAGATGCGAACCGTCCCCGGCGGCAGGCTCCAGTAGCCCCGAACGCTTGGGGCGGGAGCGTCGAAAGCGTCAGCAGAGCTTGCGAAATGCGCACGGGTCAGTTTCAGGCAACCCGAACATGGCGCATTGCCGCTCAGGGTGCTTTCCATGGCCTCCATCCATGAGGTTTCCGCGCGGCTCTCCACAATCATTTGCCCCCATAAAAGAATCTGGGCACCTTCCCTGCGCAGGTCCGCGGCGGCAAAGAGCAGCAAGACGAGGAGGGATGGTACACAGCGGGACATGTCCTGCTTCCTAGGGAAGCTTCGGGAGATTGGCAAGCATTGTTTCTTTCTTTACCGATGTCGGAATTCGCCGGGTTCGCGGCAGCGGAGGAGAAGGGTTGCCGCCAAATAGACCAGGCCCGCCGCCCCGATGGCAAGGGGGAGGGAGAGGAGGAGGGGGAGGTTGGGCAGTTGGGTGAGGACCCCTTGGGCGGTGGCAATCATGGGCAGGGCGGCCAGAAGGTGTTTGCCGCCCGCGAGCAAGACCCGTCCCCATCGGGGGCGCACGTACCGGCGGTGCATGAGACGGGCGAGAAGGACGACCTGGGCCAGTTCGGCGATGACGGTGCCGAGGGCGAGGCCGGCGTGTTTCCAGCCTTCGGGAAGGAGAATCACGAAAAGAATGCTTAACACAATGTTGCCGGACACGGTGACCAAACCGACCTTGACGGGGGTGCGGGTATCCTGATGGGCGTAAAAGACGGGCACGAAGACTTTGGCGAGGCTGAAGACCACCAGCCCGGGGGCGTAAAACATCAGCGCCCGGGCGGTGTGGGTCACCGAGTCGGCGTCGAATTCTCCGCGGGCGTACACCATGGTGACAATGGGGGTGGCGAGGATGCCCAGTCCCACGGCTGCCGGGACCATGAGATACAGGAGGCCGCGGAGGCTTTGCTCGACGGTTCCTCCCAGGGACTCGGTTTCCTTGCGGTGGGCGAGGGCGGACATTTCCGGCAGGAGGATGGTGCCCAGCGCGGTGGCGAAGAGTCCGAGCGGCAGGTAAATAAGGCGCTCCGCGAAAGAAAGGGCGGCGGGTCCGTAGGGGCCGGCCCACATGGCGAGAAAGCGGTCCAACAGGACGTTCAATTGGGTGACGGCCGCCCCGAGGGCGGCGGGGCCCATTTTGATCATGACGCGCCGCACCCCGGGTCCGAGGGGATGGACTTCGGAGGGGGCGCGGTAGTGGAGTTTGCGCAGGACCGGGAGTTGCACGCCGAATTGGAGGACGCCCGCGATGAGAATGGACCAGGAAATCCACAGCACTTTGATTTCCGGCGCCATGCCCGGATGGCGTTGCACGCCGATGAGGGCCAGAATCCAGACCACGTTGAGCAGGCAGGGGGTCAAGGCGGAAACCGTGTAGCGTCTGTGGGAGTTGAGCACGCCCATCACCAAGGCGGCCATGCAAATCCAGACCATGTAGGGGAGCATGATGCGCAACGGCAGGAGAATGTCGACCACCCGGCCCGCGGGGCGGGCGTATTCCAGAATCAACGTGGCCGCGGCCATGCCCGCGAGGCTGATGCCACCCAGGAGGATCAAAACCAAGGACAACAAGTTGCGGAACAGCCGCCATCCCGCCTCCGGTCCTTCCTGATCCCGGCTGCGGACGTAGGCGGGAATGAAAGCGGCGGAGAGGGCGCCCTCGCCAAAAAGGCGGCGGAAAAGGTTGGGGATGGTAAAGGCGACGAAAAAGCCCGAGGCCACCACGCTGGTGCCGAACACCCGGGCCATCATGATTTCCCGAACCAGTCCGAGAATCCGGGAGGCCAAGGTGCCGAGGCTGATGATGCCGGCGGAGCGAAACAGACGCGGGGTACTCATGACAGGCTTTTCGGGGAGGGGCGACGTTTGGCGTGGTTGCTCATGTGGCGGGCCACAAAGACTTGTTCGGATCATTGTTCACCATAAAATCCACTCGGAATCTCACGGTCCCATGCGTAGATTTCTGGTTGACAGGGTACTAGGATGATTTTCTCTTTCATGACCATGGAACCATGGCTATCAGAATCGATTTCAGGCGGCAAACCTTTTTTCATTCGTCAAGTTGGCTGCTTTCCGCACGCTCGCTCACCCGGGATTGACAAGGAAAAGCGCCATCGCAATTTCCGGCAAAATCAGGAGGTCTGATATTTTACATTTTTGAAGCCGTGAATCCGTGAAGCTGTCTTGATGCCAACGGCATCACACGCATAAGCCAGGGGCAACGCCCCTGACGAGTATACACAACTTTTACATGATATCCCGATGATCTTGGATATAAGTCGGGCCGTAGGTCCGAAAAGGATGCCGATTTGCGTGAAGATTCCATGGGCTAAGACTCTAATGCAGATTTCATCCGCAACCGAATGAACCACCCGCTCGCAAGCTCGCTGGAGTTCACGGAGGAGCACGGAGGACAGCACGACGGCAGGGTCCGCGTGGAGCCCCGGAACTCACCCCAAAACCCACGCGGCACCCTGCTGATATGCTCCAATAAAGGGGTATATGCGCTGGGGAGCGCGGGCGAACCGGATGCCGTTCGGTTCTTCGGGGTGCATTCAGGGACTCGCCGAACGGTATCCGCACAACCCTGGCCTCCGGGTGCTTCTCTCCGTGACCTCCGTGCCTCCGTGGTAAAACAACCGCAACCAAACCCCAATCCTTAGCCATCTCTTACATATTCCCTGTCAATAACCTGCCGACATTAAAGCGGCAAGATGCACGCTTACCCGTATCATCTTTCTACTGGAAAACGTAAAGTTAGTGTCATTCGGGCCTGCCCGGTTGGAGGTCTCACAGCTTGTGTTGGATGCATGCAGCTGGTTTTACAATGACTGCATTGACGCAAGTTGATCCCACACATATGTTCTCTACGTTTGGTAAAGTTCTATAGGTGATTTTTCTTTGTTCTACCTGAAAATACTGAGGATTAAAATGCAGGCTGCTGTGATAAAGGCGATTATTTCAAATAGAAAAAATGATTCAAGACATTGATTTATGCAACTAATGGCTTTTTGAGAAAACCAACCGTATGATCCATTCGGTTGTATAGACATAACAACTTTGAGGTAAACGAAGGCAAGCACACCCGCGATGATTGAACCAACAAGAAACACCCACCAGAATGATTTCCAAAATGGACTCCATTCGAGGGTTTTCCACATAAAACCGAATCGCAAAGAAATAATTGAAAAAGATATCATTGAAACAATAGAGCTTACAATGATGCTAAAAGAAGTGTCATATGCTCTTTTTTGCTGATAAACGAATTCTCTGTCATTCATAATATTTCATTTTTTATGGTAATTGACTTTTTAGATTCCACCCCTGATTAGGGTGTTCATGCAAATGCTGCGGCGTATATTTTATTGCTAAATTATTTTCAGCAACGCGTTGTTTTTTCTGCTGTATGCATTGGTTCAAGAACAACATCAAGCGAAAAATGAAAATACTGCTTTGACATCATCTGGTGTTGCATAATGTTCTGTATTCGAGATGGGTCTACAGCAACAACCTCCCGTATCAAAGTGATTTGCCGTGGCGGAATGTTCACGAAGCGAATCCTTGTGGCAATGTTGTTCCAATTCATGGGACTTCGGATCTGC
>PXAS01000109.1 GCA_003565815.1 PVC group bacterium | reverse complement strand
TTGACCCGTCAATTGCTGATGAAGTTCACGGACCTCTTTGAAAACGGACGCGAAGACATGGCCGCCGAGGTCTTGGAGGCCAAGCGTTTGGAGCAGGAAAGCGATATTCTCTCCTTTGAGACCACCGCGTATTTGTTGCGTTGCTCCTCCAGCGGCCTGTCGCAGTCCAGCATCAACCGCATCACCGCCCTTTTGCGAGTGGTGGCGGAATTGGAGGAAATTTGCGATTGCGGATACCGATTGGTGATGATGGCGGAACGAAAACACCGCAAGGAAAGAATATTGCCCCCCGAAACCTTGGGGGAGGTGCGGGAGTTCTCCAACATCATTTTGCAGTTCATCGAATTTTATACCTCCCGCCTGGACGGCCCCGTGGTGGCCACGGACATGGAAACCGCCTACCAGTTGGAGAAATTCATTGATTCTTTCCGCAAGCGGCTGCGAAAACAGTCCATGGGGCGCATTGAGGCCAGCGGGGAAAACGTCAAGGCGGAAATGCTGTACATCGATATTCTCAACAACATGGAAAGCATCGGGAACCATTCCATCAACGTTCTGCAGGCTTTGCGCCACGGCGATTGATTTTTTTCGCTTGCCTGTCCCGGAAAAATCCACAGGATGCGTGGCAAATGAACATTGCCATCTTCACAGACAGTTTTTTGCCGCATGTCTCCGGGGTCTGCTCCGCGGTCATCAATCAGGCCAACGAATTGTGCCGTCAGGGAAACGAAGTGATGATTTTTCGTCCCAAGGCCTTCGGCGCCAGCGGCAAAAAACACTTGGAGCGCAGCGGGGAATTGCATGCGAAAATTCGGGATATTCTCATCAGTCTGCCCAGCAACCGGCAACCGGGACTGCACATCGCCCTGCCGATGTTCGCGCCGACCCTGCCGGTGCTGCGGAAATTCAGGCCCGACGTCCTGCATGTGCATACGGAATGGGGCTGTGGATGGGAAGGGGTGATGATGGCGAAAATGCTCAGAAAACCGCTCGTCGGCACTTTCCATACTTTTTTCGCCGAACCGGAGTATCTGAAGCAATTCCATTTGCCGAATCACCGGTTGACCCAAAACATGATGTGGCGGTATTCGGTCTTTTTTTACAACCATTGTGACCGGGTCTTGTCTCCCAGCCGCAGCGTCATCGAGCAGTTGTCCACGCGCGGGATCGACCGGACGCCCCATCTGATGTCCAACGGGATTCCGGCCACGCCCCTGTGTTCCGAGGAAGCCATCAACCGCAAGCGCATGGAAATGGGTCTCTCGGGCCCCACTTTTTCCTATATCGGACGATTGTCTGGGGAAAAATGCCTGCCGGTGCTTCTGCAGGCGTTTCAGGAAGTGTTGCGGGATCGTTCCGATGCCCAGTTATTGCTTGTGGGGGACGGCCCCACGCGGACGGAGTTGGAAAGCTTGTCGCGAAAGCTCGGCATTTCCGGAAACACGGTTTTTACGGGAAAGATTCCCCATCGGCAACTCATGTCCGAAAATCTCCCCAGGGTGTCACGAATTTTCGTGACCCCGAGCACTTCGGAAAACCAGCCCGTGAGCTTGCTGGAAGCCATGTCCATGGGGGTGCCCGTGGTGGGGGCGGAGGCCAAGGGCATTCCCGAATTGGTTCGACACGAAAAAACCGGTCTTTTGTTTCCGCCGGGGGATGCCCATGCCATGGCCCATGCCATGCTCCGTTTGCTGGACGACGCGAATTTGTGGCAAATTTGCCATGAAAATTGCTTCGCCCTGGCCCGGGACAACCATATTGAAAACGTGGTGCTTCAGTTGACGACCCATTATCAGCAAACCGTGGCGGCCCACAAGTCTCGGCGCACCCGAAAACTCAACCGCCGCTTGCGCGCAATGCCCCGTCCGCCCCGCGCCTGAGGACCGCGCACGTGGAAAATCCGCTTTTCAGGGGCCGAAAAAGTGGACTTTTTCCGGTTTGAGGCGATTGTTTTTCACAATTCCTGATTTTCAGCTTGAACGAAGGCCTTTCTTCGTATGTCTCTCTCCTACTTGACAACCCCCAAACCTTTTTTTTCAATATGATCAACACACTGAAACTTCTTCTGCCTGCCCTCCTGCTCTCTTGGAGCGCACTCGCCTTGGAATCCGAGGCGCCCGCCCCGCTGGAACCGGAGGCGAACGCATCCCACATCACCCGGACGCTCGTGCAAATGATGCCCCGGGTCCACATGAATCATGATCCGTTCACCGAAGCCCTCGCCCGGAGAACCCTGGACAACTATTTGCGCGCCCTCGATTTTGACCGCAGTATTTTTCTGGCCGAAGATATCATGGCCCTGCGCCGGGAAGCCTCCGACTTGCACCAGGATTTGCGGGATGGCGATCTTTCGCTCGCGTTCAAGGCTTTCCGGATTTTCCGGGAACGGGCCGCCGACCGGGTGGCATTCGTGATGGATATGCTGGAAAACGGCATTGACACCGATCAGGAACAAGAATTCGTGTGGCGTCGCAAAGACGCGCCCTGGGCGGAGAGCAAGGAGGAATGGGATGAGCTGTGGCGCAAAAAGGTGACCAATGAATACGTGGGGTACTTGGTCAGCCAACGCATGCGGGAATTGGAGGCCGAAGAAGAGGAAGCCGCCGCCGAAGAAGAAGCCAAGGCGGAAGACGACGCCGAAATGGAAGCGGTGGCGGAGGCCGAGGATGAAGCCGAGACCGCCGATTCCGATGAATCCGATGCTGAGATGGCCGCGGAAGCGCCGGAGGAAGAAGAGCGTTCCCTGGTGGCCCCCCAATTGGATCTCTCCCCCGAAGACCGCATTCGCCGCCGCTATGACCAATTTATCAGTGTGTTGAACGGGCATGACGCCGAATACGTGCAACAAATGTTTCTCAGTGCCTTTACCAGAGCCTATGACACCCATTCCAGCTACCTCTCCCCGAGAGCCAACGAGGACTTCGACATCAACATGCGCCTCTCACTGACGGGAATCGGCGCCATTCTCACCTATGACGAAGGAACGGCGAAGATCGAACGGCTCATTGAAGGCGGTCCCGCGGCCATGGACGGACGTTTGCAACCGGGGGACAAAATCATCGCGGTGGGGCAGGGCGACGAGCCCCCCGAAGACATCCTGTTCTGGCCCCTTTACCGCTCCGTGCGCTTGATCCGCGGGGAAATCGGCAGCACCGTGGTTTTGCACGTGATCCCCGCCAGCGACCCTACCGGCACCGAGGTGCGGACCATTGATTTGGTGCGGGAAGAAATCAAACTGGAAGAAAACGCGGCCAAATCCTTGGTCTATGAAGTGGAACGCGATGACCGCACGTTCAAGGTGGGCATCATTCAACTCCCCGATTTTTACCGGGATTTCCAAGGGGGCGGACGCAGCTCGGCTGCGGATGTGAAAGCGCTTTTGGAGGAGATGAACGACGAGGGCGTGGACGGGTTGATTTTGGATTTGCGCAACAACGGCGGCGGCAGTTTGCAGGACGCCATCGAAATGACCGGCTATTTCATTGATGCCGGACCCGTGGTCCAAGTGCGTGGCGAAGGAACCGTCCGCGCCTTGAACGACCCCAACCGCGGGGTGGTTTTTGACAAACCCTTGGTGGTCATGGTGAACCGGCAAAGTGCCTCCGCCTCCGAAATTCTGGCGGCCGCGCTTCAGGACTACGGACGCGCCGTGATCGTCGGCGATTCCAAAACCCACGGCAAAGGCTCTGTCCAGTCCATGATGCCCCTGGACCGCCGCGACGATGGCCTCGGGCGGCTCAAGGTGACCACGGCCGCTTTTTATCGCGTGGACGGACGTTCCACCCAACTCAAGGGCGTGAGCCCGGACATCGAAATCCGCAGTCCCTCGGATGTCATGGAAATGGGCGAAGAATATTTGGACAACGTGCTTCCTTGGACCTGGGTGCGACCCGCGCGGTTCATGCCTCATGGCGATCTCCGCGAAATCAATGAAGGACTTCGCAACCTTTCGGAAGAGCGTTTGGCGGAGAACGAAGAATTCCAGCTCTACCAAAAACAAGTGGACCGCCTGGCCGAACGGGTGCAACGCCGCAACATTTCCCTGAATTTCGAGGAACGACTCGCCCAGGCCAAATCCGACCGCGAATTGGACCGATTGCAAGAGCGGGGCCTGATGTTGCCCGTGGAAAATGGCGATGAACCCGAAGAACCTGAAAATGGCCCCCGCATTCGTCCTGAACGGGACCTGATGTTGCGGGAAACCCTGCAGATTCTGGCCGATCTGGTCGTGCTAAGCCACGAAAGCTGATTCGGCCCCCCCATGGAAATTGACTTGGGTCCGGTTTCCATGTTTGAGCGCCTTCCGGCGTTGGTGGAAATCGGCACGGGGTTCTTTTACCTGACCCGGCAGCGGAAAAAGTGGGTGTTGCTGTCCACTTTGTGTCCACATCAGGGCGGAGAAGTGCTTTGGGAGGAAGACAGCGCCGAATTCGTGTGCCCCTTGCACGGCTGGCGCTTCGATGCCTGCGGCAAAACGGACCCCGGGAATCCCGGGTTGAAAAAATATTCGGTCCGGGAGGTCCGCGGGCGCTTGCGCGCGAAAATTTCGGTTTAGAGTTTTCCAGAGGAAGATGATATAAAAAACGTGTATGTTTCTCTTTACGCGTTTATTTACAATGACTTGGGGAGAAGTTTTTTTTATCCTGCGGATGCTTCGCCGTCCTGCGGATCGATTTTTGGGAAGAGAACCCCGCGAATGGCTATGCCGTCCCGCGAATCATTTGTAGTTTCTTGTAGAATTCCGACGATGATCCGCAGTCCGGCGAAGCATCCGCAAGTAGTTTTACTCTTCTTCCATTCGCGGGACGGCAAGGCCATTCGCGGGGTTCCCTCTTCACCTGCATTCTCTTCGGTTGCGGATGAAATCTGTGTTAGGAACTCACGCCCTGCCGCGCCATGAGCCTGCGGGTCACTTCCCGGTGGACCTGACGGAGATCGAACAGTCCGAGGGGCTTGAAACTTTCGGGGTCCCGAACGATGCTTTGTTCGGCGTCGATTTGCCGCATGCGGGCGATGGCTTCCGAGAGGGGCAGGGCGGGGGTGAGCAAGTCCACGACCGGAACCATCACGTCCCCGGCGATCATCCAGTCCCAAATTTCCTGCTCGGCAAACAATTCGCGCAGGGATTCCAGGGAGATCACCCCGATGCAAACTTCGCTCGCGTCGACAATGGGAAAGGCCAATTGATTGTTTTCCTTGAGGACTTGGAAAACATCCGCCAATCGCATGGACTCCGGGATGGACATGACATCCCGTTTCAGCAGATCGCCGACACACAGTTCCGCGATCATGTCATCTTCGGTAATGTTCCGGCCCGCTTCGTCCGCGCGCAGCAATGCGAATTTCGTGCAGGGAGGTCCCAAAACCTGCATGATCAGGGTGGTGGCGGTGATGGTGGTGACGATGACCGTGCCGAGATCCATGCCGCCGCGGACTTCGATCCCGGACAAATGCTGGGCGGCCATCATGGAAAGGCCCACCGCAACCCCGCCTTGGGCAAACAATCCCAGGCCCAGATAATTCCGAACCGCCGGGGGGCTGCCGCTGAGTTTTGCCCCCGTCCACGTCCCGGCATATTTGCCCAACACACTGCCAAGCACATAAAATCCCACCAGCCCCCAAATCCACCCCGGGGTTTCGGCAAGATGAAAACGCGCCCCCACCAGCACAAAAAACATCACTTGGATGGGGGTTGCGAATTCCCGCAGGGTTTTGAAAAGGGAGTGGGTTCGGGCCGGGGAGCGGTTGACCATGATCACCCCGGCGGCCATGGAGCATAAAATCACATCGAGATGCCAGGTCAGGCAAATGCCCGCCATCAGCAAAAGGCTTCCCACCATCACGGTCAACGAGCGCTCCAGGGTTTTGCTGTGCCGGAGAATTTGATCCAGCAGCAAGCCGATGATTGTCCCCAAGAGGACGCTGCCGAACAATTCCGTGGCCACATACACCAGCATGCCGCCCAGCGAACTGTCGCTGCCAATGAGGAGAGCCGCGGCCGCGGTCCCCAGGGTATAGAGGATCAGCGCCAGGGCATCGTCCAAGGCGATCACCGAGACCATGCTGGTGGTCAGCATGCCTTTGGCCCGGTTTTCCCAAAGCACGTCCATGGTCGAGGCCGGATCGGTGGCGGCGCTGATGGCGCCGAGCACGCAGGCGGTGGCCAGTGCGATGCGGAGATC
>PXAS01000027.1 GCA_003565815.1 PVC group bacterium | reverse complement strand
CCCACCGCCGCATCAACTCCACCAACGCCGACTTCTCCTCCGCCCCGAACAAAAATTCCCGATTCACCGTACGGCTGGTCACATGCACAAAATACCCGCCATTTTCCGGCAGAATCCGCAAGCCGCGTTTCCGCTTCCCGCCCGACCAAACCGTGGGCGGCATATTGCTGAAATAGGATGATTTCGGAACCAACAGGCCCAAACCCTACCCCACCACCCCCCCAAACCGTCAAGCAGAAATCTCTATAAAATACCTGTTGCAATGTTTTTTTAGAGTCAATGATTTGGGTTGAAGTCTGTATTCTGTGGGCCTCTTTCCGTTTTATCATCATTAATATCTGCCAATTTTGAAAGCAAAAATTGTCTCCCTTCATAGACTTCAACAAAAGAAGCATTCTTATTGACAATATTATTATACTCCATGTATACTTCAAAACTTTCCTCAGGGGAGGAGACTTCAAAAATGACAGAAAGAAAATAATAATTTAAAAACAAAAGTCTATTTTTTCTTGGAGTAAAATCTTTGTTAAAAAGATTTACTTCAGCAACGACAACTTCTTCATCAGAGACATTAGGCGCATTTAAATCTATTTTATGTGTTAAAAATGAACTTAGAATTCGACCAGAAACGTCCGCAATCTTGAAATCAAAAATTTTTATATAAACAGACTGTGATGCACGTTGCGGCGACAAAGACACGAAAACTCTAGTGTTATACATAACAAAAAATGCAGAACATAAAATAAGAAGCAATTTAATTGCCGCAATAATCAACTTACGGTAATTCTGAAGGTATTTCATAACCATCTTGGCTCCACACTGACACAAAAATAGAAATGGCTCTAGGTGGGTTGATAAAAAGTTCAACAGTACCCGCATCATCTGCCAATTCATGAATAGGCTGATGATCAAATGAGTAATCGATATCGCGAGTAAAATAAAACATGTGGCTTAATTCATGATACAAGGTAGTAGCACCTCTAGGTCTTCTGTTTGAATCTAATAAGTGTGCATTTTCAAACAACCCATTGTCTAAATTAATGGTTCTTCTTCTTACCCATCTGTTAAACCTTGTTCGTGGTGCTGATCCGTAGGAACCATCAAGATCAGTGCATCGTACTCTATAACCCCTTTCCATTCCTGTTTTTATGTAATGGTTCAGAAAATTCATTTTAGATACGAAATCACGCCACATAACATACATTACATCCTTCTGCGCTGGTGTAAGGTGCCGATCTAAAGAATCTGTAATGTCGTGGTATTGAGCACTTGATGCTGAAGTAATTTGCCCAAATTCTTGCATCGCATTTTTTACAATTTCCTCCCATTCTCGCACGAGAATTTTCTGCTCTTCAGTACAACATAAAAATTTTGTGATCAGCATACCCAAATAATCAACGTGATCTGTAGCTCTATTCCCAACAAACGCATATAGGTTCACTCCCCCCTCCTCCCCAATCGGATCGCGATTTGGCCAAATACTTGTTTCGATTGCGTCGTAGATGTAGGTCTCACTTGCGTATGACCTCGCTTGAGTGGGTTTTTCCGATTTTTGTGGGAGAGTACCGGTTTGTTCTTGGGGGGTGTCGTCGTAGGTGTAGGTGGCTTGTCGTTGGGATGTTTTGTGGTATCGTAGGCGTTTATTTTTGAGGATGGGGGTGAGGGCCAGGAGAGCCAAGCCTAGAGGAAGTCTTTGATTGTCAGGGAGATGGTTTGTGGGTTTTACTTGGGTTTTCGTGGGAATTGTCGTCATGGAAGGATGCCGGGTGTCCATGTGGTCATGTATGTTTTGGGCTGGCATCGTAGGTGTAGTCTGAACGCTTGGGTTGTTTTGGCTTCGTAGGTGTATGCCGAGCGTTGTCGCTGTATCCGCTTCGCTGCGTAGAGATGATATTTCCGCGAACGGGTTCTCGAAGGGAGGCAATGGACCTTCGTCCGCATGAATCCAAGGGGGTGCGAGCAATAAAGCAACGAGCGTCTTCAGAATGAAGTTAATCATGAATGGATGGTAAGGGAGGGGCGGAAAATACACAAGCCTGAATTTGGTGGAAATTCCATGATGTGCGCATACCTGCGGCGTTCCGGTCCAGGTACGCTGGATTCGAAGGCACCAAAGACGTTTACGAACCCATAAAAAGCCGAGTGCGTTTACGATTTGGGTGCCGCCCATGAGCTGGGTGAGACCGGGGCGGGGAATGGGGCTTCGCCCGGGGAGATGCGAACAGTGACGAACCCAGAAAATCCCTGTTGCTTTTGTTGGTTCAAGATGCACCCTGTACACCTTCGTGGTCAAGGCATTTCTCTTTCGCTTGTATGCGGACAAGAGTGTCCGCGCTCCGTTTTAAGCACCCATGAGATCAGAACCTTCAACCGCAGCATTCGGTTGCGGAAAAGCTGTTCGCGCAAAATCACCGTAAAAGGCGGCAGCTCGTGGAACTCGCTACACGCACTACTGCCACGGCGCAAGTCCAGGGACGCTTCCCATCGAAGAGAGGAGGTCCTTGAGACCGAATTTCGTTGGATTTGACATTGCATCAACCGCAGACATGAATAGAGAAGAAGAAATCCTTTTAACCTCTCTATACAAGACATGTCACACACCAAAGCTTTGATTGCCCTGGAAGACGGAACCCTTTTCCACGCCCGCGCGTTTGCCGGGCGCGGTGAAATCGAAGGGGAACTGGTCTTCAACACCTCCATGACCGGATACCAGGAGATTCTCACCGATCCTTCGTACCGCGGTCAAATCGTCACCCTCTGTTATCCCCTCATCGGCAACTACGGCATCAATGACGAAGACATGGAATCCTACCGCCCCCACGCGGCCGGATTGGTGGTGGGCGAATGCAGCCGGGTGGTCAGCAACTGGCGCGCGAACAAATCCCTGCCCGACTATCTGGAGGAAAACGGAATTTTGGGTTTCGACCGCGTGGACACCCGGGCGGTGACCTTGCATATCCGCGACAAGGGCGCGATGAAATGCGTGATTTCCACCGAAGATTCCGATCCCGACAGCCTTGTCGCCAAAGCCAAGGCCAGCCAAGGTCTGGTGGGCCGCGACCTTGCCAGCGAGGTCAGCGTGAAATCCCCCATGATCTGGGAACCGCACAACCAGAAAAAGACCTTGCGCAAAGTGGCCACCATCGACTGCGGCACCAAATACAATCAGTTGCGCATTCTCCAGGATCTGGGATGCGAAGTGCATGTGTTCCCCAATAACAGCAGCGCCGAAGAGATTCTCGCAATCAAACCAGACGGACTCTTCCTCTCCAACGGACCCGGCGACCCCGAAGGGGTCATGCACACCGTTTCCGAGGTTCGGAAGCTGATTGACACCGGTCTTCCGACCTTCGGAATCTGCTTTGGACACCAACTCACGGCCCTCGCCCTGGGCGCGAAGACCTTCAAACTGAAATTCGGCCACCGCGGCGGCAACCAGCCGGTCATGAACCTGGCCAAAGGGACCGTGGAGATCACCTCCCAGAACCATGGCTTCTGCGTCGACAAGGACAGCCTCGACCCCGAAATTGCCGAGACCACCCACATCAATCTCAACGATCAAACCTCCGAGGGCCTGCGGCACAAAACGCTGCCGCTCTTCACGGTGCAATACCATCCCGAAGCCGCCCCCGGCCCCCACGACTCCATGTACCTGTTCCATGATTTCATGAAAAGCATGGGCGTGTAAGCCGGCCTTCCATCCCAGGGATTCCAACACCATTTACCGCAGTTGATCCCGGTCGCGGGCGGGGGCCGCTTGCGGATAGGCGCGCCACCCGAATTCAACGAACAGCGCAAGCAGGGATTTCGGTGGACATCCCGCCCGGAAATACGCTATGCAGGACGCATGAACAACGATCCCGACAAACCGTCCCAGTTTCTCTACAATACCGTGGAGCAATTGCGTCCCCTGTACAGCGATTCCGAGGAGGACACGCCCGAAAACGTCCTGTCCGGCTATCCCGATCCCGAAGAGGTCGTCATTGCCCTGAAAGTGCTCATCGACTTGCTGCTGCCGGGGCGCATGGACCCCGGAACCATTGGCGCGGATGAATTCAGCGTGTTCCTGCTGCGGCGGCTCAGCCACGCCTGGCGACATCTCCGCCCCCAAATCGAACGGAGCATTGCCTTCCGCTGGTATGGCCGGGCCGCCATGACCGAGGGCGCCCTCCCCAAAGACCTCGACGTACACATCGAGTCCAAACGGATCCTGGAGGCTTTTTTTCAATCCTTCCCCAAAGTGCGGGAACTGGTGATCCACGACATCCAGGCCGCATACGATGGCGACCCCGCCGCGCTGACCTTTGCCGAGGTTCAACTGGCCTACCCCGGACTGCTCGCCATCGCCGCCCATCGCCTCGCCCACGAATTGTACCGCCTCGACGTCCCCGTGGTCCCCCGGGTCATGAGCGAATGGACCCATTCCCGCACCGGCGTGGATCTGCACCCGGGGGCGCGGGTCGGCAAAAGTTTTTTCATTGACCATGCCACCGGCGTGGTGGTGGGCGAAACCACCGAAATCGGCGACCGGGTGAAAATTTACCAGGGAGTGACCCTGGGGGCCAAAAGTTTTCCCCTGGACGAAAATGGTCTGCCCATCAAACACGTGAAGCGCCATCCCACCGTGGAAAGCGATGTCGTCATTTACGCCAACGCCACCATTCTCGGGGGCGACACCATCATCGGATGCGGAAGCATCATCGGCGCGAACGTTTTTCTCAACGAATCCATACCCTCCAACAGCATTGTATCGGCCGTGCATCCCGAATTGCGCATCAAACAGCAGCGCGACAAAGGGGGATGCAAGGAATAGACCGGGGTGTGGGGAATGTAAACCTGTGGAAGCATTTTGAGAAAAGGTCGTCCCACGGATCGCCTTGCCGGACCACGGATGGAAGAAAGAAATAACCTGTCGACTCCATCAACGATTTTTTCATGGTTACGTCCGCATGGATTCGTGTCCAATTCCCATGACATCCGTGGTCCGGCTAGGCCATCGGTGGTCCTATACTTCATGGAGAAGGTCCACAACATTTTCATATCCAATCTCCTACAAGACATGTCCAAAAATAATCCGCAGGTCGGCGAAGCATCCGCAGGAAAAAAACTTCGCATCTTTCTCCACATTCCGCACTCCCCTTCTGGCATTGTGTGCTCACACAGAATGGTGTGATATTTTGAATTTATCATAATATTCATATTTTATGTAATTTTGGTATTGCTCGTACGATTAGTGTGTTTAATAAGGTTCGTCACGAACCTTGCAATAGACCCACACCCATAAAAAAAGAGCAATTCCATCATGAAGACCAAAACCTCCTTCAAAAACACCGCCACGAAAGCATGGTTGGCGAGCTTGATCCTGTCCCTCGGCATGGTGGCACGTGCCCAGCAGAATCCATCCGATGTCACCTTCACGCTCGATCTCAACACGGGAATCGACGCGGGCATGAATTACACGGATTATGTGGTCGGAGATACGTCCGCGCAAAGTCGATTTGTCATCGGCTTTGAGATCACCATCAACGATGTGGATGGAACCCCTTTGGACATTGGGCCGATCGCCGCTTTTTGCAGCGAATTGCAGGAGCCGATTTCACAATCGACCTATACCTTCAAAGCGTCCCCATTGCGGAGTTTGGCCGCAGGCCACGGCGGAGCCGCCGGAACCGCCAGCGCGGGCATCCCCAACAATGGCATCGGGGTTCATCGGGCCGCCAGATTGGCATATCTCTTTGATCAACACTATATTTCCGAGTCTCTGACCGCGTGGAACCAAAACGAGTTGCACGCCTTTCAGTTGGCCGTGTGGGAAATCACCCATGACAGTGATTTGAGTTTGTCCAACGTGAACGGTTGGAATTATCTCCCCAACCAATTCGGAGGAAGTGATCCTGATTTTCGGAATGACGCGATTGATTTGGCCCAGTCGTATTTGGACCAAATTTCAGCTGCGGATGTCGCCCCTTCTTATCGCTCCGATAAATTTGAATTTTGGGCCCTGACCAGCGTCACGGGAAACACGGGATCGGATGGTCCCGGATTTCAGGACGTGATTTTGGCCACAAATAAATTTTCCGCCCTCACGGAGGAGTTGACGGAGTTGATCATCATTCCCGAGCCCGCGATGCTGGGCGTGATGGCGCTGGTGCTGGGCATGACCTGGTGCGTCAACCGGCGCAGAGCTTGACCGGGTTCGCCCCGGCCCATGGTTT